>CAUZRA010000038.1:0-8560 GCA_963582035.1 Vicinamibacteria bacterium
TTGACCACGATGACGAAAACCAAGACCACTTAACTAGTGCAGACGTTAAACAACAGTGGGAGGTCATCAAAGCTTCTGAGCAACGTGACAAGAACATCAAGCCAGGTATGCTTAGTAGCCTTCCTACCGGTCTACCCAGCCTCTTACACGCCGACCGGATAGGACGTCGAGCGTCTGTCGTCGGATTCGACTGGCCCACTATTGACGACGTCGATACAAAAATAGCTGAAGAATTCGCTGAACTTGACTACGCGAGAAACACGGGGGACCTCACAGCCATCGAGGAAGAAATCGGAGACCTTCTTTTTACTCTCGCAAATCTCGCTCGTCATCTTAAAGTTGAACCAGAGTCTGCACTCCGCGCAGCTAACCACAAATTCACAAATCGTTTCACAGAACTTGAAGAATCTTTCAATGCTCGCGGAATAGCACTTCGTGATGCCAGTCTGAAAGATATGGAGACCGAGTGGCAACGTATCAAAAGTAGCCGCTCGTGACACAAACGATACAGAGACTGTAATTAGAAGGAGTCAGCCTCTAAAAAAGAAGCCTCGCGGTAAATAGATAGATACGCTTCAATCGTTAATTACGCCCCAACACATCGGAATGGTAGTCCTGAAGAGGCCGCACAGATATTTTATCCGAACGCAAGGAACGAATCGCACTAACCGTCGCAGTAGCACCGGTCAATGTAGTCACACATGGAACACCATAAAGCATGGCGATACGCCGCATCGCCATATCATCAAAAAATGATTCGCGTCCCAAGGGTGTATTCACGATAAGTTGAACCTCTCTGTCTAGCAAACGATCGCCAACATGAGGCCGCCCCTCATTAATTTTATAAACGACCTCTACATCTAGCCCATGAGCGCGAAGGTATGCCGCCGTACCACGCGAAGCGATCAATTCGAATCCTAACTCAGCCAGATCTCGGGCAATCGGTACAACATTCTGCTTATCATCATCGTTAACGCTAATAAATGCTCTCCCCGAATCAGGCAACCGATTTCCTGCAGCCAGCTGAGCTTTTGCATATGCCGCTCCGAAATTATCTGCGGCGCCCATCACTTCTCCGGTCGATTTCATCTCTGGACCAAGAATCGTATCGACGCCAGGAAAACGCACAAAAGGAAACACTGGACCTTTCACAAAAACACCAGCAATTTGAAGATCATCAACAAGACCCAAGTCGGCTAGCGTTTTCCCCGCCATCAACTGCGCAGCAACCTTAGCCAAAGGCACACCGGTTGCCTTTGAAAGATACGGCACCGTTCTCGACGCACGTGGATTTACCTCAATGAGGTAGACCGTCTCTTCTTTGATTGCAAATTGAATATTAAGCAATCCAACGACTTTAAGTGCTTTAGCAATGCGCCGGGTGTAATCGCGTATGACCGACAAATGCTGTTCAGGAACAAGAACCGGTGGCACGACACATGAGCTATCACCAGAATGGATGCCGGCTTCCTCAATATGCTCCATAACTCCACCGATAACCACAACACCTTCGGTGTCTGCAACAGCGTCAACATCCAATTCGAATGCATCCTCAAGAAACTTGTCAACTAATACAGGATGTTCAGGAGAAGCATCAACTGCCTCGGTCATATAGCGGTCCAGCGCCGCAGGATCGTAAACGATAGCCATAGCACGACCACCAAGAACATATGAAGGACGAACCAAAACAGGATAGCCAATTGATTCAGCAATCTCACGTGCTTCTTCTCGGGAAATCGCAAGGCCATTTGGCGCTTGCGGAATCCCTAGATCCCACAAGAGTTGAGAAAACCTTTTTCGATCTTCTGCTAAATCTATCGAATCAGGCGAAGTCCCAATGATATCCACGCCCGCGGCCTGCAAGCTCAACGCTAGTTTCAATGGTGTTTGGCCACCGAACTGGACAATGCAAGAAACCTTGCCACCAGCCGACTGTTCACGCTGAATCACTGCATGTACGTCTTCGAATGTAAGTGGTTCAAAATACAACCGGTCAACGGAATCATAGTCCGTGGATACAGTCTCAGGATTGCAGTTAATCATGACGGTCTCATAACCAACTTCGCGCAATGCGAACGCAGCGTGACAGCAACAATAATCAAACTCAATACCTTGCCCGATTCGATTCGGCCCGCTACCAAGAATGACGACTTTCGGACGATCGGTTGGCTGTGCTTCGCATTCCGTCTCATACGTTCCGTAGAGGTACGGCGTAAATGACTCAAACTCTGCCGCACAAGTGTCGATCCGCTTATAAACCGCGCGAAGATTGTCATCGGCTCTACGAGCTGCAATTACTGTTGGTTCAACCCCGATAGCAATACCAAGTTGCTCATCACCAAAGCCAGCGCGTTTTAAGGTCCGAAGAAGCTCACTCGACAGGTCTCGTGCTCCAACCAACGTTGCCTCTCGACGAAGCTCCACAATTTCAGAAAATTGAGTAAGAAACCAACGGTCAATCTTCGTAGCATCAAACACCCGGTCTACAGACCAACCTGCCTCTAAAGCTTCAAACACTGCCCAAATGCGACGATCGGTCGGCAAAGCAAGGCGGCGCTGCAATTCACCCGGCTCTCTCTCTTCAACAACATCATTCGAAAAAAGTATTCCACTTGCACCTATCTCTAACGAGCGAATTCCTTTCAAGAAAGCCTCTTTAAAGGTTCGACCAATCGCCATCGCCTCACCCACAGACTTCATCTGCGTAGTCAGCGTCCGGTCTGCCTTGGGGAATTTCTCAAAAGTCCACCGTGGAATTTTCACAACGACATAGTCGATTGCTGGCTCAAAAGAAGCTGGGGTTAGCTTTGTAATATCGTTCGGAATTTCTGAAAGCCGATAGCCAAGGGCTAACTTGGCAGCGATCTTTGCAATCGGAAAACCGGTAGCCTTTGACGCGAGTGCAGACGATCGTGAAACTCTTGGATTCATTTCGATTGCTACCATCCGTCCATCTTCAGGATTGATTGCAAACTGAATATTTGAGCCGCCTGTCTCTACGCCGACACGGTTAATGATTCGTCGCGCAGCATCTCGCATCCGTTGATACTCTTTATCGGAAAGCGTCAGAGCCGGAGCCACTGTAATGCTGTCTCCTGTGTGGACTCCCATTGGGTCGATATTCTCAATCGAACAAATGACAACAAAATTGTTTGCGGCGTCGCGCATTACCTCGAGCTCAAACTCTTTCCAGCCAATGACTGATTCTTCGATCAGCACCTCGTGCACTGGACTCAGTTCGATGCCACGATTCGCCAACTCACGGTATTCCTCCATGTTGTAGGCAATACCACCACCGATCCCACCCAACGTAAAAGAAGGTCGAATAATTACCGGAAAGCCAAATCGATCAACTAACTTGAGAGCGTCTTCAAATGACCGTGCGTACGCACTCTCAGGCGTTTCGATATCAATCGAAGTCATCGCATCACGAAACTCGAGACGGTCCTCGGCCACTCGAATCGCCTCAAGAGATGCGCCAATCAACTTAACGTCAAACTCTTCCAAAACACCGTGCTCTCCGAGCTCCATCGTTAAGTTCAGCGCTGTCTGCCCACCAACCGTCGGAAGTAATGCATCAGGCCGCTCTTTTTCTATGACCGCACGGGCATACTCCCATGTCAAGGGTTCCACGTAAGTCCGGTCAGCGACATCTGGATCGGTCATGATGGTCGCCGGATTACTGTTCATTAAAATGACTTCAAGGCCTTCACTTCGAAGTGCCTGACACGCCTGTGTGCCAGAATAGTCAAATTCACAAGCCTGACCAATGACGATCGGACCTGAACCGATAACAAGCACACGTTTGAGATCTGAACGGCGGGGCATTAAGAGCGTCGACGGAGTTACTTCTTAGTTTGTGCGGGCACCGGCCCGATTCGCGATTCCATTACAGTAATAAAATTGGCGAACAAATAATCCGCGTCATGCGGACCAGGAGACGCCTCTGGATGATACTGCACACACGACACGGGGCGGTCATCATATGCGAGTCCCTCAATCGTGCCATCATATAAATTAACGTGGGTCACTTGAACGTCCTCAGGAACAGAGTCTGGATCAATCGCAAAACCATGGTTCTGAGAGGTAATCTCGACTTGTTCAGTTGCTAGATTCTTCACAGGATGATTACCCCCTCTATGGCCAAACTTCAACTTGTATGTCTTAGCCCCCATCGCTAAACCAAGCACCTGATGGCCGAGGCAAATACCAAAAACCGGGACATCCTGCTCCATCACCGTCCGTGCGTTGTCGACGGCATACACAAGCGGCGCAGGATCGCCGGGACCATTACTAAAAAAAATGCCATCAGGCTTAATCGCAAGCAGTTCCGTTGCTGGCATCGTTGCCGGAAAAACTCGTACTTCGCAACCATAATTCGTTAATCGTCTCAATATATTGCGTTTTATCCCAAAATCGTAGGCCGCAACTCGTAACATCCGACGACCACCACGATCTGGCTGACTTATGAATCCACTCGCAACCGGATCGTTGTCTTGCTCCCAATCGAATGGCTCGTCACAAGTCACCAACCGAACCAGGTCACTTCCCTCCATTGTCGGCAATGACTGAGCTTGCGAAACAAGTGCCTCTGGCGAAACCGAGCCAGTACCGATAACCCCACGCATCACACCGACTGTTCGTAATCGCCGTGTCAACGCTCTTGTGTCAATCTCAGAAATCGCAACAATTCCGTGCGAATCAAGGTAGTCACCCAGCGTGCCACTCGCACGCCAATTACTAGCGATTGGTGATTCCTCACGCATCACAAATCCTGAGACCTGAGGAGACAGCGATTCCACATCCGCTTCGGTTACTCCATAGTTCCCTATTTGCGGACAGGTCATCGTTACAATTTGTCCGGCATACGAAGGATCAGTCAAAATCTCCTGATAGCCAGTCATGCTGGTGTTAAAAACAACTTCGCCGGTCGCCACGCCCTGAGCACCAACTGACTTACCCTGATACCAAGTACCATCTTCAAGCGCAAGAATCGCTTTCACAATATTCTTCCTTCAACTTGCCTCATTAGAGTCAGGTTATCTCCTTCCTCTCGGTTCAAGTGATGCAGCCACACGCGACCTTTGACCGTCTTCCACCAATACTGTACTGAACCAAGGACGGTAACCATCTCCTACTATACGAACCTCATGGCTCCCAACCAGTACATCTGAAACAAGCAACGGCGTTAACCCTACTGACTCACCATCCACAAATACAGAGGCTCCCGTCGGCCGGGAGTCAACGAAAACTGATCCACTAGTAATTAATCCTGCCTCAGTCGCCTGAGTCGGCATATCGGCATCGCCAAGAACGAACCGGTCGAGCACAATACTAACCGCAGCGATTGTTTTATCTGATGAGATTTCAACCGTTCGTTGATCTGGTCTGTAACCAGGCACGCTGACTTCAAGTTGATAGACACCGTTCGGCATCTCAGACAAGGATAATGGTGTTAATCCGAGATCATCCCCATCAATACTGACATTAGCACCTGGAGGCTCTGTTCTTACAAGCAGCCACCCAAACAACGAACTGGACTCGCGTATCACCGCTGGGGCCGGTGACATATCGTCAGGAATGGATGATGGTTCAGATACATCGACCGACGACCTTGTCAATTCCGGCGACTCGGCAATTGCGGGGGCTTCAGAATTAAGGCCCGACGATATCACCCCCGACTCAGGTGCAGTGTCCTCTGGCTCATTACTACTGAGCCGGTCTAAAGGAACAGTCTCATCAGGCTGTTCACCTAATAACGGTTGCGTATCACTGGATGACAGCGAAACATCCCCAGGAACCTCGGCTACTGGCATCACCATCTCGTCGTCAGTGGTCGTTCCGAGCCCAACACTCGCCATATATGCGAGAGCGATTCCAACCACCATAGCAAACAGGACCGATGCGACCTTGGTTAATGAACGAGACAAAGACTTCGACGAAAAAGATTCGGTCGATGACAAAGCACTCTCGACAGATTTATCAGAGGTAATGGTCGATCTATTGCCCGATAATGAAATAGATTTAGCACTCGGTGAAACAATACCCGTTTCTGCCCGGTCTTCATCGATCATCTCGTTGAGATACTTACCACATTCATTGAGATCTTCGGATCCAGGACCAAGTGCCTTATTGTCGATGGGTAAGGGAGCGCCAGTCGACTCGCTTTGGCTCTCTTCATGCCGTGAATCTGACGCGACAACAAACCTTTCCGATAAATCCTCTCCTACGACACCTGAGGATACCGATTGATGACTACCGATTTCGGCCTCTTCTTCAAAGCTATCGTCTTCCACTCCAGCTTCAGGCAGGGGGAGCATCGGGTTGAGCTCAGTCACCTGTTGAATAACTTTTGTTTCTGACTGTTCATTAATATCAACCTCTCTCTGATCCTCTGTTACGGCCGAACCCAGTCCAGTAACATCAACTGCTACCGTATCGGTTTCTTTTTCAATGTTCTCAATACTGAAACCGGACGAATGACTGCGATCCGCTATTTGTACCAGCGAACTATCCTCTTCAACAGAACCGGTCAGTTCAAAAACCTCATCAAGATGTTCGCTAAATTCAGTATGTAGATTTAAATCCGCTGCAGGCTCCTCTTGATGAGAAGTCTCAACGATTTCTCTCTCGTCTCTCAGCAGTCCAGATGCGTCTTCTGAATCATCAGTTTTAAAGCGAGTGAAATCAGGCGGAACCTCTTGAGCGCGCCCTGACATAGCCAATGCCATCTCATCGGAACTAAATCCGACAGCTTCACCAAGAGCCATTACAAAACCAGCAGCTGAGGCCGGTCGAATAGCTGGATCATCGGCCAGCGCATTTCGAAATGCTTGTTGCAACCCCGGGGGGTCAGCCACATTCACACTGTCTACAGCTACGAGTCGCGCTAATACCTCATCACCAGTTCCCGCTAATCGCTTCCCCGTCACAAGCTCGTAAGCAATCGTCGCAACTGCGAATCTATCTGCTTCGGGTCCCCAACTACGACCGGTAATTATTTCCGGAGCAGTAAAAGGACGTCGTACCGGCACCTTTAAGCCAACATGTTCCAACGCACTTGCCACACCAAATCCATTTACTCGGGTAATCTCTGGTGCCACAAACACATCGCGAGCATGCAGCCCACCATGCATCACTCCACGCGCATGCGCGGCATCTACCGCTGCCGCTAGTTGCCCAACAAGCATGATCATCTGATCCGCCGGAGCTGGCGCAACATGATGAACCGCAACATCAAGTGACTCAGCCGTAACATACTCAGTCGCCAAGAAAGGAATACCCTCTTCAAGGCCAGCATCCAACGGAGTAACGATGGTCGGATGCGAAAATCCGACATCAACGATTTTCTTTAATGCCTCTACAAAAATCTCAGCTTGCTCGGGGAGAAAGTCAAGGCTAAAAGCCTTAACAGCAACCAAGCGGTCACTCTCAGGATCGGAGGTCCGAAACACGGGTCCAAGAACGCCAATACCGATCTGATGCATGACCCGAAAAGGCCCGAATGCACCAGGAGGAGAAAACAGGTTAGCGTCCTCGTGTTTCAGTGCTGAGATACCTCCTAAGGTAAGCCGGATGGTACCACGGACGGACAGGCGGTTCAACGATCGGGACTTCAGGGTCTGTGAACTAGCAGTGCCTTGACACTCTAAGAATGGTTTGCAACAGTACAATTACAACGTGCCCGCCGACTCGCCGCAGCCCAACACACCTAACGGAATATCAATCGACTTCCGAGAACTTCCATGGACTAGTCGCTTTGCCAACGACTATTGCTACGAATTTGACCAACTGCAAGAGTTTTTCCTAGCACACCCACAACAATCCGAAGTCTGGAAAACTGTTATCGATGCCCGGCGCGCAACACCAACCGACCCCGCAATCGGAGAAGTGCTCGTCCGACAACTTCAAGAACGTGGCGCACCTGAAGCTGCGTTGAGCAACGCGAACGAGCTCCTGAACAAAAATTCCGTCGCGATTGTCACAGGACAACAAGCCGGCCTTTTCGGCGGCCCGTTATTTACAGTAATTAAAGCACTTACGACTATCAAACTTGCGCGCCAAGTTTCTAAAGATTACGACATTACGGTTGTACCAGTCTTTTGGATAGATGCAGAAGACCATGACCTAATCGAAATTAGCAGCTGCCAATGCCTTGATGCAGACATGAATCTTAGCTCCATCAAAATGCCTTTAGACTCACATCCGGGGACATCAGCCGCTACGATACGCCTCAGCACATCGATTTCCGAAGTCTTAGAACAATTAACCGCCATTCTTCAACCAACTGAATTTACTGAAGAAACACAGAAGCAACTGCGAGCGGCCTACGCGCCGGGAATTCGCCTGGTAGAAGCCTTTGCTCGTTGGCTCGACACTTTGTTAGGCAAATATGGACTCGTCACATACGACGCTTCTGACCCGCGAACAAAACCCATCGTCCAGTCACTGTTTGCTCGCGAACTCGAGACCAGAGGTCAGACATCACGACTCGCCGCGGCAGCCGGTTCAGCTATGGAAGCCAAAGGTTACTCTGCTCAGGTCTCTCCCAACTTAGATA
>CAUZRA010000039.1:0-8465 GCA_963582035.1 Vicinamibacteria bacterium
CGAGATGGTTAATCGTACGGTTTATCAGGCGTTTCTGGCAGCTGTCTTTATGGCCGTAGGGATACTGGCCCCCGCTGGGTATTTTCTCGCACCGACCTTACTGGAGCTCATTAACGCGTCGCCAGAAGTTCAGGTTGAAGCATTACCCTACATTCGTGTCATGTTTGTGTTCAGTATTGGCATGCTGATTTTCTTTATGATGAGCGGCGCGCTTCGGTCGGCTGGAGATACCAGAACCCCCCTTCGTCTCGGGGTAGCGATGACCGCAGGGAACGTCATCCTCAATGTTATTTTGATTCCTGGTTTTGGTCCTATCCCAGCGCTTGGCACGCTCGGGGCTGCGATCGGTACAGCGATTGCCAGTGGATTAACGGCCATTGCGTTCCTTTGGTTACTGTTTTCTGGACGACTGGTGGTTAAGTTTTCTCGATCGATGTCATTTGCACCGGACTGGAAGATCATTCGGGAACTCTTTCGGTTTGGATTGCCGACGGGGTTTCAAGGCATTGTCATGAACTTGGCTGGTGTATTGATGTTGAGATTCATCGGTTCGCTTCAATACAGTTCAGAGGCACAAGCGGCGTATGCGGTGGGTTACACTGAGTTGTTTGCGCTCATTACATGGACTTCGGTCGGACTAATGGGCGCAACGGCGGCTATTGCGGGTCAGAATCTTGGCGCGGGGTATCCGGACAGAAGTGAACGATCCGCATTGGTGGCCTCGATGATCGGTGTGGCTGTGGCCGGTGTCGTGGGGTTGGTGTTTATCATCGCACCAAACCCGTTGCTTTCCATCTTCGGGATGAATGACGGGATTCAGTTGGAGTTGGGGCGTGAGTTACTGGCGTACCTAGCCGTGTCGGGCATTTTTGTTACTGTGGCGCTCATTTACACTGGTGGTTTACAGGGAACTGGTGATACAAGAAGTCCGCTTTATATTTCCATTGTGTCGCAGGTGATCATACCTATTGGTCTCTGCAGTTATATTGATGCCACACAAGGTCTTCAGCCATCGGATATCTGGCTGGCAATTGTGCTCGGGCATATTACTCGCGCAGTACTGAGTGTTCTCCGGTTTCGTCAGGGTAAGTGGCGCAGTATCGTTGTTAATATCGAGTCGACGGCTACGTAGCCCTAGCAATACCATCGTCTTTTCGTCGCAAACATCTCTTTGCGCGTGCTGCTCAAGCGCTTGGTTGGGTAGATAAGACAACTGGGACAGTGGTGCCGCCGATTCACCGATCCGTGCCATATGAGCGCGATTCGGCTGGTCGTTATCCGGTGGGTTGCACTTACAGCCGAGACCATCACCCGTCATATGAACAGACGGAGGCGCTTCTGGTGGTGGTAGTGTTGCGATGTTGTTTGCTTCCGGTACGTGTCGGTGCCCGATGATTGATTGCGGCTCTCAATTGGAATCGAAGACCCTGATAACCTGATTGCGGATTTGAAACATGGCTTATCAGGGTAACGACCAACAGTAACGCTGCTGTTACTGCACCGCCAGTGTCCGCCGATGTTGTCTACGATTCACCACAGTGCTTCGAAATAAAGCTTCGTGCTTCATCCCGAAGCCTGACAATTTCCTTCCAATCCGAACCATTTGCTGGCAGTGGTTGACCGAAGGTCACAGTGATTGGCCCTGGTTTCAGTAAGAGGGTTCGCGCAGGAAAAATGTGGCGGGTTCCACGAATGGCAACTGGCACAAGCGCGCAGTTTGCCTCGACAGCAGCCTGGAATGCGCCGAGACGAAAGGGTAAGAGCCGTGGAGCTAGTTCGAACGTACCTTCAGGAAAGATAAAGAGTGATTCGCCTTTGTGCAGGGGATGACGGATGTCACTGGCGCCTTCAACTCGCTGCGTCTGGTTACTTTTGTCGATTGGGATATGTCCGCCTTTACGGATTACTAGTCCGAGAATTGGATACTCGGTCAGACGACCTTTTGCGGCAAATCTGGCACCTCCTGGTAGCACGCTCATCATAAGCGGCGGGTCGAGATAACTTGCGTGGTTGGCCACAAACACAACTGGTTGGTGTGTTGGAACTTGGTCTCTTCCTATGACTCGAATGCTACATCCACCACACGTCAGGATCAGTCGTATCCAGCGTCCAATGACCCGGTCGACTGTTCGACCATTTGGGACGATGATGAGCAACAGGAGCGTCACCACTCCAGTTGCCAGAATGATACTCATGACGTAGGCGGTATAAAACATCTGAGCCAGTCGTTTGCTCCAGTGAAGCAGTAACCCACCAAAAGCCAGGGAGGCGAGTCTTAGCCACTGCCTGGCGATCCCCGCCGTTTTCTCTTCCAGTTTCCCGGATTGCAGAGCGTCACGTGTTGCTGATCGACGAATTTTCCCGCTCGAAGTTTTTGGAATTGCGCTGGGGTGGGCGAGGACAATACGGTCTGGAGTCACACCAATCTGTTCAGTCACAGTAGCCGTAATACGGCGTTGAAGGTCCGCACGTGATTGTTGTTCGGTTAGCCGTGTTTCAGCCACAATGACGAACTGCTCTGTTCCGCGTGCCTCGTTTAGCAGGCCAAACGCCGCGACGCAGCCGGTTCGTACACCTGTGAGTGCGCCGACGGAGGCCTCAACTTCGTGTGGGTAGAGATTACGGCCTCCTCGGATGATGACATCTTTTGTTCGCCCGGTTACAAATAAGTTGCCATCGACGATGTAGCCAAGATCCCCAGTGTGGAGCCACCCATCCTCATCGATCAGCTGTCGTGTGGCTTCTTCGTTTCGGAAGTAACCGGTTGTTGCTGAGGGTCCCCGAAAAATAATATGTCCTTGTTGGCGGTCGGACAGACGTTTTCCCGATTTATCGACCACACGTATTTCATGCTGTGAGACCGAGCGTCCGCAGGAAACAAATCGGAGAGCGGCTTCATCATTGTGTTTCGCTGGTATTGCCTCTCCGGTTTCTTGAAATAGATTTCGACGCACAACGTCTACGTGAGGTGGCGCACCAATGGTAGGCACTGTTAAGGCAACGGAGTTTTCGGCTAGGCCATAGACTGGAACAACCGCACTGTTTGAAAGTCCGTATGGCAGGAACCGTTCTGCGAATGCAGTAAGAGTGCCCGGAGACACAGTTTCCGAACCATTTAGAAGAGCTCGCGCAGAACTTAAGTTAAGCCCAGCAAGGTCTTCATCGGAAATGCGCGTAGTGCAGAGGTCGTATGCAAAGTTTGGCGCCGCTGAGATGGTTCCGTGATAGCGGTCGATTGCTTGGAGCCATCGAACCGGTCGTGCGAGGAACGTGAGTGGAGACATCAACAGTAGGGGCGCACCAACATAAAATGTCGTGAGCCATGCGCCGATTAATCCCATGTCGTGATACAAGGGCAGCCAGCTAACACCGACGTCACCAGAATTCATTTTTAGGGCGTGAGCGATCGCACGAATATTTGCGAGCAGGTTTTCGTGGGTTAGATAAACGCCTTTCGGTGTACCAGTACTGCCTGATGTGTATTGGATAAGGGCACCATCTGAGCCCACAGTCGAGACGGGCACGGAGGGTGATGTTGCGATTGAATCTGCGGTCGCAACGCTATCGAGCGATGACACTTGGTGAGTTAAGACCCCCGCGACACGTTCAACAGCTTTAAAAGTGATCAATAGGCGAGCGCCAGCATTTTGAAGGATGCCAATTTGTCTGGTTACGTACTCTTCAATACGGTCAGCGCGAAACGGTGGATATAGTGGTACGGAGACACAACCCGCAATGAGTGTACCCATTAGGGTAGTGAAGAAGTCACGCTCGGTACGCAGCATAATTGCAACGGTATCCCCTGGTCTTAACCCCCGTGCTTTCAGGCCACCGGCAATTTGGCATGCTGTGGTCCAGAGCCACCCATAGGTAAGCGGAACATCCTGACCTGCTTCATCATCAGCCAAGAAAATATGTGTACGGTCAGGGGTGTGATGGGCATGCCACGAGAGCACGTCAACTAAGGTTAGTGCCGTGTCCGGTGATGTGACGTTCCCGTCTACTGTCTGATGGTGGTGCGTGCGCGTCGTTTGAAATGTTTCACCGCCGCTTGCAACAGCGGCAACTAAGTCGGCGGGGGATTCGGCGGCGGTCATGGCCGTGTCGCCCAGCCGAGTCTTGAAAACACGTTCAAGTCGAATCAGCAACTCAACGCGTTCAAGACTGCTAATACCCAAGTCTCGCTCTAGCGAGTCATGGAGTGAAACTGGTGAGGAGTGGCCGCCACGGAGTTCTTCGACTAACTCGGTGACAACCTCAACAACACGTTGCTCGAGGTCTGGGCGTTCGGGTGCTGGCGGGGTTGAGGGCATCCCGCACATTCTCGCTTAGTTGTTAGTTCGCCGGAGGATCAACTCGTCGAATTGTATTGATTAGCACGGTCTCACGCGGCACGTCATCCATGATTCCCACTCGAGTCGTGCCTACCCGAGAAATATCATCAACAACATCCATTCCGTCGACCACTTCACCGAATACGGCATATCCGAAGCCCGCCGGAGTTGTATTCTTGTGGTTAAACTGCATGTTCTGACCGACATTGATGAAGAATTGTGCGCGGGCAGAGTTTGGGGTCCCTAGCCTGGCCATAGCAACCGACCCACGCCGATTCTGTAAATTGTTGGTAGCCTCATTCAGAATCGGTCCTCGGAGTCCTTCGGTTTTTGCCTCGTGGTCTGGTGTGACGCCGCCGCCCTGAATGATCAAGTTACGCATGACGCGGTGGAAAATGGTTCCATCGTAATAACCAGCCTGAACGTACGTTAAAAAATTCACTACGGAGGCCACTGCCCGTGGACGAAATAACTCAACCGTAATATCACCCATCGTCGTTTCGATCACGACATGTGGATTGGGCGGAGCATCTTGTGCATACGCGGGTATTGAACCAGTAGCGGTAAAAACCATTACCGAAAAAACGGTTATACAAGCGGCGGATCGCATCAGGTTCTCCTATTGCGCGGTAACAGAGTTAATGGTGACGTCCTCGACCGGAACGTCGCCGTGTCCTTCACGGCGATTGGTCGCGACGTCGGCGATTTTGTCCACAACATCCATGCCTTCAGTGACACGCCCAAACACGGCATAGCCAAACGCTGTTCCGGGACCGCTATGGTCCAGGCTTCCGGCGTTGTTCTCGCCATGGCTGATGAAGAACTGTGAAGTGGCACTGTCGACAACATTTGTTCGCGCCATTGCGATGGTCCCGCGTGCATTGCTTAGCCCGTTATCGGCTTCATTCTTGATTGCGGCGCGCAGGCCATCCGGTGTGGTTTTCTGAGACATACCCGAGGTGAACCCCCCACCTTGAATCATAAAGCCAGAAATTACGCGATGGAACAGCGTGCCCTCATAAAAGCCGTCGTTGGTATACTGGAGGAAATTTTCGACTGAAATAGGTGCCTTGTCTTGGTCAAGCTCAATCGTAATACTGCCAAGACTGGTATCCATCACGACCACTGGGTTTTGGGCCGATGCTGTACCGGTTCCAAGTATCATAACCAATGCAACTCCTGTTATTACAGCGCGAAACGACATAGTGACTGCTCCTTGCGGTCTCGCGCGACCGCGTTCAGAATAATAGGCTAACTGGATCTCATATATTAATCTGTAGAATTAACGTGCGGTGTTTTGTTCGACTGGGTATACGAGGTGTATGTGCCTCGGCTGCCGGTGTTACTGCCAAATCGTTCCGAGTATGCATAATCTAATGAATCCTGTCCACCTTCAGTGTCGATGAGGCTTTTAGAGAAACTTCGTTCGCAGCCGGGATGGCAACATGATGACCCCACGGTCAGAATCGAAGCCGTGCGTGGATTGCCAGAGGACGATGAAACCAACAGTGTCCTGTCGGACGTTGCGCGTAGCGATGTTGATGCCAGGGTTCGGCGTGCGGCTGTTGAGCGGATAACTGACTTTAAGGCGTTGATATTACTTGCTCAAGACTCCAATGTAGATGCTGATACTCGGAGTCTAGTAGTCGCTGAAGTGCGCGAAGCTGTAATTCGTATGAACATCACGGATGATTGGTCTGCGCCTCTTGCGGCGTTGACCGATGAACGAGACCTTGGCGTGATTGCCAGATTGGCTGAAACAGAAGGCATCGGACTCGCAGCAATCGAACGAGTTGAGAACGACAAAACACTTGGGGCGGTTGCTCGAAAGGCCAAGCACCTGGTTGTGGCACTGGAGGCCGTTCGGCGGTTACAAGACCGCTCTGAACTCATCGCAGTCGCTATTAAAGTCGATGATAAGGCAATTGCGTTGGCCGCGTATGAACAGTTGACAGCTGATGCTAATGTCGACGCGGCCACGTTCGATGAAATTGAACGACGTGCAAAGCAAAAGGGAGTTGCTCGGCTTGCTCGAGAGGCGCAACATGCGGATGGCCTGCCGGTTGAAGGGGAAACAACTGCGGCTGACAGAGCACGTGTGTTGTGTGACGATATCAATCAACTGGCTCAAAGTATCTCCGCGCTTGATGAAGGACGCGACCAACTCAACACGCTAGTGGAGAAATGGTCGATGCTTGACGGTCCGATCGACGAGGCTCTTACTCAGCGCTTTGTATCCGGTCGGCGCGCCGTTGAAGACCGGCTATTGGCGCTCGATGCGGAATCCGCGCAGGCCATTCGTATCGCGGAGCGCCTTTCAGTGGCTAAATTGGCACGGGTGGAACTATGTGTGCGGCTTGAACGACTTACAGGTAGGGATTCCTTCGAAGAACTTCAGGCCGTGCTAAAAGAATGGGCGTCGCTTCAGGCTCCAGACCCCACCGACACAGAAATACAGGTGTCCCTAGCTGGTCTTTCTGAGCGATTCCGCGTAGCGGTCGAGGCTTTCGAAGAACGGCACCGTAGTTTCTTATCGGCTTGTGAACAACTGAAAATACTTGAGGAAATCCTGCCTGCAATGGAGCAGCTCGTTTCGACTGGTGACCTAGGGACTCTTGACAAGCAGTGGTCGCTACTCGACAAGCGTTGGCATGCTGCGGCCGAGAGTCTCGACGGCTTAAGCCCTGGGAATACGACGGTTGCGGCGCTATTGGGCGGCAAGCAGAGTGTTGACGAGGATCGTGAAAATATTCGTGATGAAGCGAAGCGTTTGCATGCAGAGAAAGCTCGTAGGAACCTCAGTCGTGCCCAGAAATTTATCAAAAGCATTGATGTGGCAGTTAAGAACGAAGGCCTGTTATTGCCTGATGCTGAGCGGTGTTTACGGCAGGCACGCCAATTGATTCAGTCATTACCGATTCTACCTACGCGCCGTGACCGGGAAGTTCTTGAGAAGACACTCCGTGAAAACACGGCTCTTCTGCTCGGACGGGTTCGTGAACTACGTGATTTTGCTGATTGGCAGCGATGGGCAAACGTTGGTATTCAGGAAGAACTGTGTGGGCGGATGGAGAAGTTGGCAACACCATTGGAAGGTGTGCCGCCACTTGACGAAGCGACTGTTGCTAAGACATTCCGAGAACTGATGAAACAGTGGCGCGCCGCAGTTGACGTGCCTCGCGATAAGGGGCAGATGTTATGGAAGCGTTTTAAGAAA
The DNA here is from genome assembly GCA_963582035.1 of Vicinamibacteria bacterium. Lineage (GTDB taxonomy): Bacteria > Acidobacteriota > Vicinamibacteria > Vicinamibacterales > UBA8438 > DTWD01. The sequence continues at coordinate 7,552 of CAUZRA010000039.1, forward strand.
GCCCATGACCTTGTTTTCGCTCGCTGCGATGCGTTTTTTACTGCTCAGAAAGCCGACCGTAAAAAGAATCGCGAGCAGCGTCTGGCCTTGGTTGAGGAAGCCGAGCAGCTTCGTGAGTCGATGGATTGGATTAAGACGGCGGCTCGCCTGACGGTTCTTCAGGCGGAATGGAAAAAAGCCGGTCCTGCGGAGCGTAAGGACCAAAAAGCACTTTGGTCGAGGTTTCGTTCAGCCTGTAACGATTTTTTTGAGCGCCGAAAAACTGATCTTGGGGCGCGAAAACGCCAGTGGGCGGAAAATATTAAGTTAAAGGAAGCGCTGTGCGTTCAGGCTGAGAAACTAACAACACGTGATGACCTGACCGCGTCTGTGGAGGAAACGAAGCGACTTCAGGTCGAATGGAAACGTATCGGTCCTGTGCGTCGCACTAAATCGGATGCAATCTGGGAACGATTTCGTACAGCCTGTGATGGTGTGTTTGATCGGGTAAGAGAAGGTGAACGCGAGGTGGCCGCGGAAAAAATTGCTACTCGTGAGTCGTTGTGCGTCGAACTAGAGTCGTTATTGTCGGTTAAAGAGACAGAGAACGGGTTAGCTGCCCGTGTCCGTGAGCTCCAAGGACGTTGGCGGCAAGCAGGAGATGTGCCGTCTGATGTGCGGCGTCAGCTCTCAACACGTTTTGGACAAACAATTGCTCGCTTGGTTGAGGCTTATCCCCAGCAATTCCATGGCACCGACCTCGATCCTGCCCGGAAGCTTAAACAATTGCAGCAGTTGTGCGAGCGGGCTGAGACTTTGGTGCCGACCGAGGCGCTCGATGAAGCAGGGGCGTCGCCGGCCGAAATTCTCGCAAAGAAATGGCGTGATCAATTAGCCTCGAATACGATGGGTGAGCGTATCGATGAAGCCACGAG
>CAUZRA010000040.1:0-8437 GCA_963582035.1 Vicinamibacteria bacterium
GGATCCGTTGTGCGTGACAATCTGTATGGCGAAGGTATCGACCCAGTTGGCGCACGCATTCGCATTCGGAATCAATCGTTCCAGATTATTGGCGTGATGTCATCAAAGGGTGCAGGACAATTCGGCGAGGACCAAGACGACGTTGTCTTTATCCCCTACTCTACGGTGAACAAGAAATTACGTGGTCGAGATGGTACAAACATTTCACAAATTGACATCTCGGCAGCATCTGCAGACTCCATCGAGGTTGTTGCGGACCAAATCGCCGACACCTTACGGGAAGAGCATGCGCTCGGACCCGGAGAAGACAACGATTTCATGGTGAGGACGCAAGAAGACCTCACCCGTATCCGTAGTCAAACGACTCAAACGATGACGGGACTGTTGGCAAGTATCGCTGGTGTTTCTCTCATCGTGGGTGGAATTGGAATTATGAACATTATGCTCGTATCGGTAACAGAGAGAACACGTGAAATTGGACTCCGAATGGCCGTTGGGGCGAAAAGCCAGGATGTTCTGCTGCAGTTTCTCGTCGAAGCCGTCGTCCTTAGCCTGGTCGGGGGCCTAGTTGGAGTGGGGCTCGGATTCGGACTCTCAGAAACTCTGACCAGATTTTTATCCTGGCCAACCTCAATCCCTGCAGATGCCATCGTCGTGGCGGTCGGTTTCGCAGCCGCAACTGGTATTTTCTTTGGCTTCTATCCTGCGCGAAAAGCAGCCCGCCTGGACCCAATCGACTCACTGCGATTCGAATAACAATTCCGTTGGTAGAAACGCTCTAGCGCAACGGACGGTTTAGGCGAGAAAGTAATTCACTCATGGTTGATCCGGTGACAGGGTCCACCAATTCAGGCGCAATACCCACTAAGGGTTCCAGTACAAACCGCCGCTGACGAAACCGCGGGTGCGGCACCTGCACATGCTCATTCTCAAACGTACAAGAACCCAGCAAAATCAGGTCGAGGTCAAGCGTTCTTGGTGCGCCGGGGTAAGGTCGTATACGGCCACGTTCCTTCTCTATTTCCAACAAGGCCTTCAGAACATCCTGAGGTAACAAGGCTGTCAGCCCGACGACCACACCGTTCAAAAAGTCTGGCTGTCGTCCAACCCCTTCGGCGACCGTTTCAACAAACGCAGACGCCCGCACCTCCGTAAAGAGTGTCTCTAAAGCGGAAATAGCGTAAGCGAGATGTGCGCGACGTTCGCCCTGGTTACTGCCGAGGGCAATAACAACGTCACAGAATCGAGGATTTACGACTTTTGTTTCTCCTTGCACCCAATACACACACGAGTCCACGGGATGGCATTCAGCCGAGCAGCGGCGATATCCTCACCACAATCACGGCACAGCCCATAAGACCCGCTATCAAGTCGCTCGAGCGCTTCTTCAATAGCTTGAAGGATCTTGGCGTCTGTTTGCTTCAGCTTGAGCTGAATATGAACCTCGTTAGTCCCACTCGCCTGGTCGGCCATATCGCCTTGTCGGGTATTGTTATCCATCGGCGTGGACAGTGACTTCACCTCACGCTCAGCGAGAATCTCCGTTCGTTTTCTAAGTAAATTCTCTTTATAGACCGTCTCGTTCATTCGATGGCTCCTCCCGAACTGAAGGCGAACTCGGGAGTGTAGCACGCTGTTCTGTGTCGTTTCCAACTGTTGCTTTTATTAAAAACAGATATCAAAGAAGAGAGGCCTGTTACTCCGCTCGTAATGTAAGGAGTGGTTTTTGACGAAGAACGTCAAGACTCGAGACCACCCCAACGGTAAGCACCAAGGTAGCGGTCAAAGCGACACCCATAGCAGTCGTCAGCGGAACCGGTGTCCAGGCGATCTCTAGTACCTGGCGAGTCAACAACCACGTCAAGATCAGCGACCCTCCGGAACCAACAGTTCCAGCGATCACACCGAGCAGGCCGTATTCAAATGCATACATCACTGCAAGTCCACTCGACTTCGCACCGAGCGTTTTAAATACAGCACTCTCGTACAACCGTTGAAACTTCGTCATCGCAACGGACCCCACAAGGATCAAAATTCCCACAATCATCGCGATACTCCCGACGGCCGTAATCGCAACGGCTACATACTCAAGAACTCGACGGATATCACGAATGACTTCAATCCCATCGATAACCGACACATTCGGAAACTGAGAAACTACCGTACTCTGGAACAGACCTCGTTCTTCGGGTAACGCCGGCCCCTGTAGAAAACTGATATACGAGTGTGGCGCACCGTCAAAACTGCCTGGCCTAAACACGAACATAAAACCACCAGCTCGGGAATCATCCCAGTCAACAGTACGCACGCTCGTTACTGGTGCCACAATTTGCCGTCCCAAAACATTAACCGTTACGGAATCTCCAAGCCGTATTCCCCGCTCGACTAAATCGTCGACAATCGACACCTCGGCCCCCTGAGTCGCTGTATCGTCCCAAAATCTGCCGTCTACCACACGTTCATTTTCCGCTAACCGTTCTCGATACGTAACGGTATATTCACGGCCAAGCCCAGCCTTCCGAATAGCTTCCCGCCCTTGAATGTCGCTTTCTGGCCCCGCCACACTGACAACCCTCGCACGCAGCACAGGAAGCAACTGTGGAACAGGAGCATTACCATTCGGACCTAATGCGGTTTCCCGAAGGATGGCCCTAACGCCGTCAACCTGGCCTTGTTGGATATCCATCATGAACATGTCAGGCATGTCATCACGTAATTCCAGGGAAAACGCAGTGACTAGATTCTCTTGCACCGCTCGGATCCCGACGATAAAAAAACTCCCCAGGCCGACGGCTAACAGGACGACTCTAGTCTGATTGCCGGGACGTCGAAGATTGAGGACCGCATGGCGTAACGGAAACCACTTCGCACCCTCAAGCGGTCGGAGACTTTGTACCAGTATCCGGCTCAACACATGCAGAACCGCAGCTACAGAAACAAATCCTCCGACAACATACGCTCCAACTTCAAATGAATCGGCCTGCCAGCTGGCGACCACGACCAGCAACACCGCAATGGCTCCGCCCAATGCGAGGCGAAAACTATCAAAGGGGCCTGCCTGTAGCGTCTCCCCCGATCGCAACAACATAATCGGCTTGACGTTTCGAATATCAACCAGTGGAATAAGAGCGAATAGAATCGATATCAGTACACCGATCACTAACCCTTGCGCAATCGCAGCACCAGTCACTCTCGCTGAAACAACAGCAAACCCTGTGGCCTCCGCAGCCTGTGAAGCAAGGGAATCCGGCAAAGCCGTCAAGCCCACTTGCGCAAGGCCCACGCCAAGTAATGACCCACTAAACCCAAGTAAGGCGACCTGGACAACATAAACCGACAACACCCGGCCTGTCGTCGCTCCAAGACATTTCATCACGGCAACACTGCGCAGCCGCTGCTGAACAAATACACGGGTCACACTCCATACGCCAATGCCACCGATGATAAGAACGACAAACCCGATCAAACTCAGATAATCCTCAGCACGTCCGAGGTGCCGCTCGATCCGATTTTCCGTGCGTCTATAGGAACCGACGCTGATAAACATTTCCCCGAGATCATCTCGAAGGGAATCAACCAACGATTCAATAGACGCCTCTGGTAACTTCAGTAAGATTTGTCGCTCAGCGCGGCTAGCGAAATCCAACAGCCCTGTTTGTTCCAGGGCATCGTAAGCAATGATTACACGTGGTCCGAAGCTAAACCCACCGAGTTGTCGACCGGGTTCGGTCACGATCACATCCCTGATCTGAAATTCGATCGTTCCAATCGCGATCGCATCTCCAACTGAGATACCAAGCTGCGTAAGTACTTCGGACCCAACCAGCGCTCCTCGTTCATCTAAAAGCATCGAGGAATACTCTTTCCCGCTTTCAAGGACAAACCGGCCATAAAACGGAAACGCGCTCTGGACAGCACGCACTTCGACGACTTTCACCTGGCCATTACTACCCGGAGCGACGCGTGCCATAGTGACGGTATCTACCGTTTCGGTAACAGCTAGATCTGGAATGCCATCTAATCGCGATGCGATCGCGACGCGTGCTTCTTGGGACCACGGCTGGTCACTTCTCAGATAGACATCACCGGCCGTCAGGCTACGTGCTTCAGAAGCCAGTGCAATCCGTACGTTTTGCACAAGTGACCGGATCGCGACAATGCCACCGACTCCAATGGCAACGCAGAGGAAGAAAAACAGCAGCCGGTGCCACGTGCCCCGCAATTCCCGCCACACCATTGCCAATACAAACGTCATCTTTTACTATCCACTACATTTCTTGGCTGGCTCTCACCTGCCGGTATCAGATGGGGCCTCACGTCTTTCCGTTCGGCCATCACGCATTACCACAGTTACGTCGGTTTGAGCAGCGAGTTCATCATCGTGAGTCACTAAGACAACAGTGGTGCCGTGCCGTCGGTTAACCTCGACGAGTAAATCAATTATGTATCGGCCTGTGACACTGTCGAGATTTCCTGTCGGTTCATCAGCCAGTAAAATCGGCGGTGTGTTCGCCAGTGCTCTGGCAATCGCTACACGTTGCTGTTCTCCACCTGACAGTTGCGCGGGGTAATGATGCGCTCGCCTCGTCAACCCAACCTCATCAAGCAACGTTCGCGCCCGCTCATGTGGATTGGCTTCGCCGATAATCTCAAGTGGCACAAGTATGTTTTCAAATGCGGTTAATGACGGCATCAAGTGGAAAAACTGGAATACAAACCCGACCGTCCTGCCGCGGAACTCTGCAAGACGGTCTTCATTGAGACTCGTTATATCGGTTCCGTTAATCACTATCGAACCGGTTGTCGGCATGTCAAGGCCAGCAATCAAGCCCAGCAGCGTCGACTTCCCACTTCCTGAGGGACCAACGATAGAAAGTAACTGTCCAGTTGGAACTATCAGATCAAGCGGATGGACAATTGTGAGCGGGTCTTCCCCACTCTGAACGGTCTTCGATACGCCTCGTAATTCAATCATCGCTGCAGCGGAACCATCCCGGCATCCCCTGGCAATTGATTCAATAGCGTTTCGAGTGCTGGCCACAGATGCTCGGCCACACGGCGTGCCCCTGCGGCATTGGGATGAATGCCGTCACGCTGATTTAGTTCAGGTACGCCCGCGACACCCTCAAGCAAAAACGGTAAATACACAACGTCATGTCTATCCGCTAACACACGAAATGCCGTCCTAAAGCGCGCAGTGTACTCAGCGCCGTAATTCGGGGGAGCTTCCATTCCCGCAAGCAGCACATCGATTCCCTCAGATAGCAGCCGCGTAATGATTTCGTCGAGGTTCATGATCATCTGTTCAACCGGCAAACCACGAAGACCATCGTTCCCTCCAAGTGCCACCACGACACTCGCAACGTGCTCGCGAGCCCCATGACCACCAATTACCCACTCTAATCGGCTCAGTCCACCTGCCGTCGTATCCCCAGACACGCCATGAGAAACAATGTCCACAGAGTATCCAGCATTATCTGAAAGGGCCTGCAGCTGCGCGGGATAGGACTCCGAAACTTCCAGCCCAAGTCCGGCTGTTAATGAATCCCCAAGAATGAGTATTTTCTGGCGCGGGACAGCACTCTGTCGACCGCTGTCGCCCCCAGCAATCGCTCCAGTCGCAAACGTCCTGTCCACACGTGTTCTGCTGTCAGGTTCCGATGAGGTACCACAAGCAATACCGAACAGACAGGTGACCGCAACAATCACAAGTGCGGGTGGACAACAAATCTTCATACGAAAACAGTTAATACCTTAATCTTACATGGGGTCGTCCCGTCCTCTCGGAAAACGCCAGATTAGGGAATAACCAAATAAATTTACAGCCACAGCAAACGAAGCAAGAAATAGTTGCCCATCGACCGTCAATCCAGTCGGATACAACAGCGGGGACAGATAATGCGTCAAAAACGCACCCTGATAGCCCATCTGACCGCCCTGCGTGAGTAACCACTGCTCCAACGGCGTTAGCGGACAGACCTCACCGGTAAGCTCAACCGTGGTCCCCCAAACGACCGCCGGCACGTGCAGCCAGACAAGTCGCCACCACCTCCACACTGCTACCACGCCGATGCCGACAAACAGTACGAACGCAATATGTAACAACGCGACCGCATCGGCCGCCAGGAGATAACACATCTGAGCCTATTCTGCCTGACCGAATCTCCACAAACACGCTTCTGCAATGTTTTGTTGCTAGCAGCCAAACGACCTTTTCATGTACGATTCAAACTCATCATGCCGAATTGTCGAATCTACCTCGCCATACTATTGGGAGCCTTATTGGCTGGGAATGTTTCGCCCTCTGTGATTGCAACCACTCGTGGTTTGACGGCAATTCGCGGAGTCAAAGTCGGACACCATACGCTGACCAGACGACCGACCGGTTGCACAGTTGTGCTCGTTGAGAATGGCGCGACAGCGGCCGTCGACATACGAGGTGCCGCACCAGGCACTCGAGAAACCGCGCTCCTTGATCCAGCTAATGTCCGTGTGCAGCAAATTCATGGGATTGTACTTTCTGGCGGAAGCGCCTTCGGTCTTTCTAGTGCTGATGGCGTCATGCGATATCTTGACGAGCGCGGGATTGGGTTCCAAACAGGAGCTGGGCCCGTTCCGATTGTGCCCGCCGCCGTTCTATATGACCTAAACGTAGGTAATCCTTCAATTCGACCCACGGCTGAATGTGGGTATCAAGCAGCAACCACAGCGAACTCTCAAAATGTAGAGGAAGGTAACGTGGGCGCTGGGGCCGGCGCCACTATTGGAAAACTCAGCGGTGCCAACCGTGCGATGAAAGGCGGCATCGGTACTGCCTTAGTCGAACTACCAAACGGACTTCGGGTCGCAGCACTAATGGCTGTCAATGCGGTCGGTGACATCATTGATCCCGAAACAGGATCAATTATCGCTGGGGTCCGCACAAATGATGGCCGTGGTTTTGCCGATGCACGCACAATTCTCAGGCGCACCGAGTCGACCGGACCAAACACACCAGACGGTCAAAGCACAACCATCGGAGTTGTTGTAACAAACGCAACTCTCACGCCCGCGCAACTCAGCGTCGTCGCCCGCATGGCTCAATCAGGTCTCGCAAGGGCTGTGCGGCCAGCACATACACCCGCGGACGGCGATACGATCTTTGCCCTAGCAACAGGCAACCGAACCGAGACCCCCAACCTCTTGCGTATCGGTGCACTCGCCGCCGATGCCACAGCAGACGCAATTATTCGAGCCGTGCGTGCGGCAACAAGCATTCCGGGGTATCCTGCGTCTCGAGATTTTTGAAGGAGAGCACACAATGAATGCGGTTGTCCTTGCAATAACAGGTCTGGTGGCAATCTTCGCTGGCTACCGCTTCTACTCGAAGTTCATAGCTGAACAGATTTACCAACTTGACCCTGATTTCGAGACCCCGTCCCATTCGATGCGAGACGACATCGACTATGTGCCGACCAATAAATTTGTCCTATGGGGACACCACTTCACTGCAGTTGCTGGAGCAGCTCCGATCATCGGTCCTGGTATCGCTGTAATTTGGGGCTGGTTGCCTGCTTTTATCTGGGTCATTGTAGGCACGATTTTTTTCGCGGGCGTGCATGACTTTGGCGCGATTTGGGCAAGCGTCAGAAACAAAGCCCAATCCGTCGGTTACCTGACGGGAGAGGTTGTTAGTCATCGGGCAAGGACGCTTTTCATGATCGTGGTGTTTTTCCTGCTTCTGATGGTTAACGCCGTGTTTGCCGTCTCTATCGCAGCAGCGCACGTAGAGACACCTTCCAGTGTCATCCCAGTCTGGAGTGCTGTCTTCGTCGCCATGGTCATTGGAGTGTTGCTCTACAAGGTTCGTGTGGGAATCATGTGGCCGACCATTATCGGCACGATCATTCTGTACGCTGTGATCGGACTCGGCGAAGTGTTTCCCATTGAGCTACCTGCAATGATTTTCGGGTTACCCCCACAGGCTCAATGGATCCTATTGCTCTTTTTCTATGCTGCCGTCGCTTCGATGCTACCCGTCTGGCTCCTCCTCCAACCACGGGATTACATTAACGGCATCCAACTGTTAGTTGGACTTGGCATCCTCTATGGCGCGGTGTTGCTGAGTAACCCAACCATTGTTGCGCCTGCCATCAACTCCAACGTTCCGGCTGCGGCGCCACCCATTTTCCCTTTGCTGTTTGTCACTATTGCCTGCGGTGCGATTTCTGGATTTCACGGTCTGGTCAGTTCTGGAACAACCTCGAAACAACTCGACAAGGAACCTGATGCCCGTCAGGTGGGGTACCTTGGTTCCGTCGGCGAAGGCGCACTCGCACTAATCGCCATTATTGCTACAACGGCAGGGTTCGCATCTTTTGGGGAATGGGAAGCGATGTATTCCGACTATGGCAGCTTTAATGCCATATCCACCTTCGTTCAGGGTGGCGCCACGATC
>CAUZRA010000041.1:0-8380 GCA_963582035.1 Vicinamibacteria bacterium
ATTATTGGTGTTTGGGTCGCTCTGATGGGGTTAGACTTTCCACTCTCGTGGGGGCTTCTCGCATTTATATTTAACTTTATTCCGACCCTTGGTTCAATATTTGCTGCTGTTCCGGCGGTTTTATTAGCCCTCATTCAGCCAGATTTAGGCCCTGTTTCTGCGTTGGTTATCGCGGGTGGATATCTGGCCGTAAACCTTATGTTCGGTAGTTTTCTCGAACCGACATTGATGGGGCATCGGCTCGGTCTGTCCACCTTAGTGGTCTTCATTTCTCTAGTGTTTTGGGGATGGGTGTGGGGGCCAGTCGGGATGTTGTTTTCTGTGCCGCTAACAATGGTCATTAAGATTACGCTGGAAAATACCCGCGAATTCCGTTGGGTAGCCGTGATGTTGGGGGCTAATCCACCTGGGTCAGCAGATAGCACTTAGCTATTGTCCGGCTCCGGAATGACTCGCCCTTAATGCTTTCAGGGCCTCAAGGTGGTCGACGTAGGCAGACCGTGCTTGAATAAACTCTTGATGAGTTAGACGAAGTTCATTGGAAATTTGTCGAGCCTGTCTTTCTTCAACCACAGTAATAGAGTCGTCAGCTGCTGAGACGGCAAACACGCATTCAAGCAGTTCAATTCGTTGTTCAGGTGTTGACAGTTCTCGAAAACGGCGACTGACGGAGAAATTCTCGGTGCCCCCAAAAAGTCTGACCTGATGCTTCGCTATTTCAACGAGAAGTACAGCCTGAGATTCAGGGATATGTCCGAGCAGCTGCACAATATCCTGCATTTTCTGTGTTTCCGCTTCACTGAAATGTGAATCAGCATGAGCCACACGTCCAAGCACGTAAGCAAATGCTGCTAGGCGGAGTGCTTGATCGTCAGAAAGTTCGTCAAGTTCTTTAGCGATACGACGGATCGATTCACCATCGTCACTTTGTTCATTTGTAGAGGATGTATCTCCTGATAGTCCAAGCAGCTTGAGAATACTCATCGGCTCTCCGTCACAGTTGTGCGCAATTGGTTAATGTAGGCTAACGCTGCGGTCCGTGGTGAATTGCCTTGTTCATCGACCTGCAGGTTTAGTTCGCGCATTCGGTCAGCGTCGATTGTATTGTTTAGTTTGGAGAGTACGCGAATGATGTCAGGTGTTTCTTCTACCAGGCGAGCACCTACCAGCACAATCGCATCGTATGGGGGGATGGCGCCTTGGTCATCTTCGAGTATTTCCAAGCCGTAGGAAGTAATACGGCCATCGGATGAGAAGGCGCTAATGACATCAACATTACCTGTAGCGACTGCTTGGTACATTAATGTGGGGTCCATGGTTCGTTGTTCGCCAAATAGAAGCTTGTACTTATCTTGCAGTTCGGCCCACTCGGGGCGTACGAAGAATTCGTAGTCACCACCGATAGTTAAATTAGCGGCGTGACGCTTGAGGTCGCTGATGGTCCGTAGACCAAGGCGACGAGCATCTTGAGTTCGAACCGCCAGTGCGTAGCTGTTTTCAAATCCGAGAACGGCGGCTAGCGAGATACCGTGTTCTGTTTTAAGAAATTGTCTGACATCATTGAGCACGTCGGCACGGGAAGCCTGCACGTGACCGCGCGCCATTTCATTGGCCCAGAGTGTGCCTGTGTAGTCAACGTAGACATCGATGTCGCCTTCATCGAGGGCATCGAAAGCAACAATCGAGCCAAGTGATTGCACGAGTGCCGTGCTACGGCCAGTTTCTTGTTCAATCCATTCAGACAAAGCTTCGCTCAAGATGTACTGTTCGGTGAATGCCTTGGCCCCGATAATAATGGGACGTTGCGTATCTTCGCCGAATGGCCGCACCATGGTAACGCTCGCGTAGGCAAATAACACTGTGATAAAAGAGAGCGTTGCGGCGAGCTTCCATCGGGATTGTTTAGCGATACTTGTTTCGATGCTACGCACCAGGCCATCTAAGCTGAGCGCCAGACCCGCCGCGGCGATGCAGCCAACGAGTACCGCTGAGTAGTTACGCGTTTGTAGTCCACTGAAAATGTAATTGCCGAGGCTCGTGGCGCCGATTGGAGTTGAGAGTGTTGCGATACCGACAGTCCACACAGTTGCAGTACGGATGCCGGCAATAATCACTGGCATCGCGAGTGGAAGCTCGACCGTCATCAGTTGTTGTCGAGGCGTCATTCCAACGCCACGTGCAGCTTCTTTTATTTGTGGTTCTACACCGGAGAGTCCAGTGACGGTGTTTCGAAGAATCGGAAGAACTCCATAGAGAGTCAATCCGATTAATGCCGGCAGGATACCGATACTTTGTAATTCAAGTGCGGAGAGCACGGGCACCATCAATGCAAGTAGCGCTAGGCTCGGGATGGTTTGCACAACGCTAGCAAGGCTCAATGCAAACCGTTCAAGCCAGTGAACGCGTGTAGCAAGAATACCAACGGGGACGCTGACGAGGATACTGAATGCAAGCGCGATCAGAGTCAGTTGTAGATGGGCCGTTAGGTACTCTGGTAGCAACGCAAGTTGCTCAGCCATCTAGGATTCTGGCCTCCCTGGGAGGGTGTCAGCCAAGGCATCAATAATCGCAGCATGACGGCGTGGTGCGTTCATCAGCTGTTCGACGTACCCATCTACAGGTTGGGACAGAAGTTCGCGTGGTGAGGCGACCTGCAATAGAGTACCTTTGTGCAAGACACCGATTCGGTCTCCCATCGTCAATGCCTCGGTCATGTCGTGTGTGACCAAGATTGTGGTCAGAGACAGAGTCTTGTGAATGCGTAGAAATGATTCTTGTAAACGCTCTCGTGTGAGTGCATCGAGAGATCCAAATGGTTCATCTAGAAGCATTACGCGTGGACTCGCTGCAAGTGCGCGTGCGACCCCGACGCGTTGTTGCTGTCCCCCCGAAAGTTCGTGCGGGAAACGGTGGCCCATTTCAGAGCTGAGTTCAACCAAGTCCATCAACTCGTCGACGCGTGCAGTAATTCGGTCGTCAGGCCATCCAAGAAGAGTCGGTGTGACTCCGATGTTTTTTCTGACCGTCATATGAGGGAATAGTCCTGATTGTTGAAAAACGTAGCCGATCTGACGTCGTAGCTCGTAAGGAGAGATAGTGGTCGTATCAATTCCAGCGAATTGCACAAACCCAGAAGTTGGCTCAATTAACCGGTTAAGCATCTTCAGTGTTGTCGTTTTCCCTGACCCTGATGCTCCCAGCAAAACAAGAAGTTCTCCTGCTGCAACAGACAGATTGATGTCATCGACGACTGTCGTATCACCGTAGGATTTTCTAAGGTGTTTAGCTTGAATCATTGCTGGTTAGAGTTGTTCCGGTCGTTAGTTGTTACTAGAGCCCTGAGGTCGATTAGTAGTGCCTCTCTATACCCTTCATTGCGATTCCATATCGTGAGGCACCGATCGACGATCAGATACATGAAAGGGGCGAGACTTTACGGTCCCGCCCCTCGAGGTTGCCTCTGCTCTTGCGCAGGCTATACACCAGATAGGTGCTGGACGATGCCAGTGCTATCTCCTAGTGTTTCAGTGGGGACACCAAGCTTGGCGAGAACCGCGAGTTGCAAATTGGTCAGTGGTGTTTCTTCTGTGACTCGCATGTGGTGCCCACCTTTGAGCTGACCAGCGCCGCCGCCAGCGAGCATAATTGGAAGGTTGACATGCAAATGTTGGTTGCTATCGCTAATCCCGCAGCCGTACTGAATCATCACATGGTCCAGCAGTGTGCCATCTCCATCTGGAGTCGCGTCGAGTTTCTCCATGAAGTACGCCAGTTGTTCAATGTGATGACGGTTAACCTTGGCCAGTTTCGTAATATTTTCAGCTCTGTTCTGATGGTGAGAAAGACCGTGGTGCGGGTCAGGAATACCGAGCTCCGGGTAGGTTCGAGGGCTAACCTCTCTACCCATCATGAATGTGATGATGCGAGTCAGGTCGGCCTGGAACGCGATAACTTGCAGATCGAACATCAGGCGAGAATGGTCTTTAAACGTATCAGGGATGCCACCCGTGGGACGTGCCAGTTCGGGAAGTTCACGGTCACTCTGTGCTTCAGCGATTTGGATGCGCCTTTCAATGTCCCGGATAGCCTCAAGATATTGAGAGACTTTGATTCGGTCGTCATTGCCTAGAGTCTTACCAAAGTCAGCTACTTCGTGGACAAGTGAGTCGAGAATGCTACGGTCTTCTTGGATACGCGCCAGCCGAGCTTCTGGAGTCGTATTGTCGGTGTCACCAAACAGGCGCTCGAACACGGCACGCGGTTGGTTTTCCATGGGCAGCGGGGTAGTTGGATTTCGCCATGAAAGGGTGTTGGCATACGCGCAACTCCAGCCTTGTTCACATGCTCCGACGAGTTCATTCGGATCCAACGCTAGTTCGAGTGATGTAAGTACCGTTTCATTACCAAGAACGCGCGCGGCCATTTGATCCATCGAGATGCCGCATCGGATATCCGGGCCATCTGTTTTTTTCGGGTGCACACCGGTTAAAAATGTTGCAGCGGCACGAACATGATCACCCGTTCCCTCTCCTGCTATGGGGAACGCTGGCGCATCAGCAAGGCCACTTACCAGTAGCAATTTATCTTTAAACGGTGCCAGTGGTTCTAGGATCATCGGCAAATCGCCCAACGGTCCTGTGGTACTCGGAGTCCAGTCGGCCATGATCATGCCGTTTGGAACATATCCAGTGAACAACCGTTGGGTTGGCTTTGCTGCTGACGTTCGAACTGCCGCAAAAGCCGGCACCATACTGTCAAGTAGCGGTAAAGCTAACGAGGCGCCAACGCCACGGAGAAACGTACGACGAGGGAGTGTCTTCTTCGTGATGATCATGGTTCCGGCGACCTCCTCATATGAAACGGTGTGCTCTGCACGATCCCTGTAATAAGGGATGACCAACGATACTCCTCCTGAGCGGCGGCGTCCACGATTCGCCTGATAGCCGGTCCGTCGAACGATTCAACGCCACGTCCGATTGCGTAAGTGAGCAGTTTCTCTGTCACCGTTGTCAGGAAATTGTTCCCACGGTTCACAATTGCCTGTCGCAGCGTCGCAGGACCATCGACCTCAGTTCCATCCGTGAGTGTTCCACTTGCATCGATCGGGGTTCCGGCCTCGCTAGAACTTCGCCATCTACCAATAGCGTCGAAGTTTTCCAGAGCAAATCCCAAAGGATCCATCACATTGTGGCAACTCGCACAGACCGGATTTGCTCGATGTTGTTCGAGTCGTTCACGAACAGATCGCGCATTCAGACCAGCCTCGTCATTTTCTTCAAGCGCGGGAACGTCTGGTGGCGGAGGTGGCGGAGGTGTTCCGAGAATGTTTTCAAGAAGCCATTTGCCACGAAGAACTGGCGAGGTGCGATGCGCGTACGAGGTAACGGTAAGAAGACTCCCTTTGCCGAGTAGTCCGTGTCGCATGTCGAGGTCATCCGTCAGTTGAATACGACGAAAATGGTTCCCATAGATGTTCGGGATACCGTAATGGCGAGCCAAGCGCTCGTTAACGAAGGTGTAATCTGCAGTCATGAGTGTGAGGACACTGTGGTCTTCTCTTATTTGACTTTCGAGAAAGAGGCTCATTTCTCGGGACATGGCTTCGCGCAAATTCGCATCGAAATCAGGAAATGCTTTCGTGTCAGGCGTGACGAAGTTCATGTTTCGCGTGTACAACCACTGCCCACCAAAATTATCGACCAGCGCACGGGCACGAACATCAGCGAGCATACGACGAACTTGTTCAGACAAGATGGCCGGATCCCGAAGTTCGCCACGTTCGGCGACGGCGAGTAGTTCATCGTCTGGGATACTGCTCCACAAGAAAAATGAAAGTCTCGAAGCGAGTTCTATGTCGCTAATTGCATAGGCCTCGCCAGGGGCTACATCTGCGGGGTCCGATTCTCGTCGAAAGAGAAAATCTGGACTTACTAAGATGCGTCTGAGAGCCATTTCGATCCCAGAATCAAAGTCGTTCCCTGTTCGACCCGATTCAAAAAACCCGAGAAGCATGGTCATGTCAGCGGCGTTTACCGGTCGGCGAAACGCGCGCCTCGCCAATGTGCCAATAATTTCAGACGCGCATGCCGGTTCATCTTCTATGGCCGAAGGCCGGCAGGTGAAGATCTGCTCACGGCTTGGCGTTTCGCCCCGTCCCGTTACGTTATATGGCCCTCGTAATTCGACGCTTGCAATACCAGGAGGGATTGTTGAGTCGCCAGCGTACTCATAACTACTGACTCGATAGAATGGCCGGCGCATACCTTCAAGCACGGCCCCTTTATTAACAAAGGAGACAGAAAGAGTAGCCGGACCAGCTTTTGCAGTGAAACGAATTTCTTGTCCGTCGTCTGGCACATTTCGAAGATCTCGGCCGCGGCCACGAGTTGATTCAAGGAGGCGGTCGATTCCCCCGACCGTTTGCGATTCCACGAGCGAGCCGTCGAGGCGCACTTCAAGTGTGTGTGGTTCGGTTACCCCACGTACTCTTCCGTCGTATGTACGAAGGAAAAATATTTTGGCAATGTACTCACTATCAACCGGGAAAGTGTGACGCACAGCAAGTCCACCACGTGACGCAAACGGCAGGTCATCGCTGACGCGTCCGTCTTGGCGAAGTGTTTTGTCGACTTCGAACACTTCGGTTGTGGGCTGTAGTGTCGTGTCTCCAACAGCAAGTTTACTGATCTTCCGTGCGGCACCGAGATATCGCTCTGTAAGCATTGGCGAGACCGAAAGAACATCGGCGATGTTATCGAAGCCGAAACCGGAGTCGTCTGGCGGCAGCAGGGTGTCTTCGTTGATTTCAAGCGCGAGTAGGTCACGGACGGCGTTTGCGTATTCAGCTCGATTTAAGCGATGTACGGCATGGTGTCGACCGGGATTTGGATTTTCTGAAGCTATCTGATCGATACGGTCAGCAAGCCATGTCGTTAATGATTCGTAGTCCGAATCATTTGGGCGAGGACGGCCCTGTGGTGGCATCGATCGGGTGCGTAGCTTTCGAATAACTTTTTCCCACGCTTCTGTTTCTTCAACCTCAACGCCAACCTGGGTTACATCGAGATTCTGGAGCGATAAACCGGCGGTCAGCGTTCGGTTGTTGTGGCATCCAACACAGTAGCGATTGAGAAGTTGACGATGATTTGTTGCAGGGTCCTCAGCATTTACTGGTTGTCCCCACACAGCAACACAAGAGAGGGGTACCGCCACGATCGTAGCGACGGACTGACGGAAAGATATCGGCCACATCATTGAGTTATTCGGTGCAGCATGTCGAACGTTCAGAAAATGAGGGTCTGCTTGTAAATGAAGCTATAAACACTGCATTATTATGATGCGCCTAACAGGAGTGTCAAGAACGAGAATGCATTTTCACAGATCGCACATTTTGTCACGTCTAGCAGTCGGCGCCATATTGTTGGTTGGCTCGTTTCCAGTTGCCGGAACGACCGCTGCAGAATCGTCCCGTGACCTCATCGAAGCGGTTCGAGCTGATGACCTAGACCGTGTTAAGCGGCTGATAACGTCTGGTGTTGACGTCAGCGGTGCACGAGGTGATGGGGCGACTGCGCTTCACTGGGCTGTCCACCGTGAGAACGCGGAGGTCTCAGATCTGTTGATAGAGTCTGGTGCTGACGTCAATGCAACTGACGATCATAATGTTACGCCTCTAGCGCTTGCTTGCCTTAATGGCAGCAGTGCGATGGTAGAGCGACTTCTTCGCGCGGGTGCCGATGCGTCACGTGCGCGCTCCACAGGCGAAACAGTTTTGATGACGGCAGCTCGTGTTGGCAACATTGATGTTGTCCGACAGCTCTTGACTGCGGGCGCGGATCCTGCCGCCTCTGAGTCTTCTCGTGGTCAGACTGCGTTGATGTGGGCTGTTGCGGAAAACCATGCGGCTGTCGCACGTCTGATTCTTGAGACAGCGGGCGGTGCCACCAGCCGTAGCTTGAATGGATTTTCGCCGTTACTTTTTGCGGCACAGCAGGGCAATGTCGAAATTACCAGGATGTTGTTGGCGGCGGGTGCGGACGTGAATGACTCTGCTCCTGACGGGATAGGTGGCGACACCAATACGCAAGTCGTCTTTCGAGAAGGAACAGATGCGTCTGCGTTGATGGTTGCTATTGATAGCAGGCATTCAGAGATGGCGCGTTTTTTGATTCAAAGAGGAGCAGACGTCAACCATAGTGGTGCAGGTCGTACGCCGCTGCACTCGGCGGTTCAGCAACAGCTACCCGAGGTGGTACACGCATTGCTTTCGGCTGGTGCTGACCCGAATGTTCGGCTTGCAAAGAGGATGCCCCTTTTGTCGCGTTCCATCACTCAAGATAACGGATTGACCCCAACTACGGTCGGTTCTACACCTTTCTTG
>CAUZRA010000042.1:0-8180 GCA_963582035.1 Vicinamibacteria bacterium
CGAACCACGGTTGTTGATGCCGCCGAATCCACACTGTTGCCATGCCGCCTCGGCGTATTTATTCGATAACACGCTGATCCGATTAGGTCTTGTTTGCGAATTCAAAAGAAATGAACTAACGGCTACGCTTGACATTGTCAATGACCATGAAGATAGCACTTGGAATGCGTTTGAGAGAAGGACCGTGGGGAGGCGGAATGCAGTTTGGCAAAGCCTTGGCCAACTATTTCGGAGAACGAGGAATTGATGTGCTTTTTGATCTGCACGATCCTGACATCGATATTATTCTTCTGACGGACCCGCGTCGTTCCTCTCAGAGTTCAGCATTTACCGATGCCGATATTGCTTACTACCTAACGAACATCAATTCTCGGTCTATTGTGGTGCAGCGAATTAACGACAGTAGCCATTCAAGAACAGCCGATTTTCGATCGCGACGACTCGCGTTTGCAAATCATTGTGCGCATCACACCGTCTTCATTTCACAGTGGCTGCAAGATGTCTATGAAATCGACGGGTTTTCTTTTATCGAGCCAGTCGTCATTAAAAATGGAGCAGACCGATCGGTGTTTCATGATTTTGGTGGGCGCATTTGGGATCGAAATGAAAAATTACGTGTGGTTACTCATCACTGGAGCACGAACTGGAAGAAAGGATTGGATGTCTATCTCGAGATCGATACGTTATTAGGCCAACGACCATACAGCGAATTATTTGAATTTACGTTTGTGGGACGAGTGCCAGAGGATGTGCAGTTTCGACATACGCGAGTGGTAGATCCACTGACGGGCAGTCACCTTGCCGACCAGCTACGGTCACATCATCTCTATGTGTCGGCGAGTGTAGGGGAAGCGGCAGGGATGCATCATATTGAAGGAGCTTTGTGTGGTTTGCCAGTGCTATACCGGCAAAGCGGTGCGTTGCCAGAGTATTGCTCGGAGTTCGGTTTGGCGTTTGACGAAGGAGCGATCAGTGTCGGTTTATTGAATGCTCGTGACCGCTATCCTAGGCTGAAGGCGAATATGTCCGAATATCCTTACGATGCCACACTCTGCTGTAGTTCGTACCACGCGCTGTTTAGAGAGTTGCTCGCCAAACGAGATGCGGTGTTAAGTCGACGCCGGTGGACGCGTTTAAATGGCTGGATTTTTAGAAGTTACTCAAAAGCATTTGATATCGTTATTAAAGGTTACGATCGGATGAGTTCGTAATATTCGTAGATCAGTACACTGATGAGTGAATTCATAATCGGGCCACAGTATCTGTGAAGCCTAATCACGACGGTAGGCCTCTTGCCTTGCGACTTGATGACGTCGGTGCGTCGACAAAACGTTACGAGGTTTATTCACAGCGTAGATTTGGCATTGGCCGATATGCTATATCCGGCAACTGGTTATTCTTGAAGTACCTCCCCGGAATCAAGGCTTGGGGCCCGTATCGCGAACTGTCTGCAAAAGAGTGGCGCCAAATTTCTGACCTTTTGGTTGCTTCGTCCGCCAAACTCACAGTGGCAGTTACAGCGGCGTGGGCAGAGAATGAAGATGTTCTGATTCCGTTTCCTGTTCGATTTCCGGATCAGGCATCGGTACTAAAAGAAGCGGTAGATTCAAAACTGATCGAAATTGCAAACCACGGTCTGACGCACTGCGTGCTCGAAGGCAATAAGTTTAAGCCTCGACTTTGGTCGAGCAATCGGACTTACCATAGAGAGTTTTGGGAGTGGGTGTCTACCGACAAACAGGACCAGCATATTTGCCAAGCTCAACAAATTTTACAGGATTATTTTCAACTTCCCATCGTCACCTTTGTGCCTCCGGGTAATGTTTTCACAGATGAGACGCTTGAGATTGCGAATCGATACGGGTTGAAAGTTGTGTCATGCGACACCGCGCCACGGAAACAGGGTGACATGGTGGTCGTGGGCAATAAGGATGTTCTTCCTTTTCATGATCGGGACATCGTCTATGGCGGGATTGAATGGCTGCGCCGGCGTGTAATGGAAAATGGCGACGCATCGTTTTGCTTTGTTAGCGAGCTTGAGCAACATGGTAATCGCTTTAACGGTGAGCGGTAACTGAATTAAAGAATAGAGAGGGTCCTTACGCATTCTGATTCGATTCGGCGGCAGCTATTGGACAGTGAGTTGGAGGTTGTCAAGCCGTTGATCCGTGGCAAGGTCTTGGAGGTTGGTGCCGGTCATCGGCCGAGACGCGGGTCATTTCAGCCACCTGTAGGAGAGTGTTCAGGATGGTGGTATTTGGACATTCATGACTCTCGTCAGCCAGACGTTCGAGCGACCATATTGAGTCTCCCGTTTCAAGATTCTATTTTTGATACGGTTATATGCCTTGAAGTTCTTGAATATGTTTCAGATCCGAGAGTTGCTGTAGAAGAATTGGCCCGTGTTGTATCTCTTGGAGGATGTGTGCTGTTGTCAGCACCGTTTATTCATCCTGTAGATGCCTCAAATGACTACTGGCGGTTTACTCAGCATGCGTTAAAGCGATTAGTAGAAGAGGCTGGGCTTTCAGTGGAACGCGTGTGTCATCAGGGGCATCGGCTTGGTTCAGTGCTTGGGCTTTTATCGCAACTCATTAGAGATTGGCAGCCTTGCAGGACTCGTTCTGTACTTACTCGATTGTTCACGTTCCTGACCAGATTTGATCGGGAAACTGCAGGGCGAACGTATACGACAGGGTTTTTAATTATTGCGACAAATAGAAAACACGCATAGCGTAAAGACATTCGCTATGAACCGGTGGCTCTTGAAATAAATGGATAAAACGAGAATTGTCGGCGGACGTCTTGGCCCATTACGTCAGTGGCTCGCCAATAAATTGGTCGAACCGTTAAAGGCGCCTAGCGATGTGGACATGGAAACTGCCTTCGATGAGATTTGGTCAGTTGTCAGTCCCTATACGCTGACATCAAAAGAATCAGGCTGTGCGTTATTTAAAGCAGTTGAGTATGTGACCACTCAACAAATACCTGGTGCTTTAGTTGAGTGCGGAGTTTATCGAGGAGGGTCAAGCATGCTTATGGCTTTGGCAGCATTGCATTTTGGAGACCATTCTCGGCCGTTACATTTGTTTGACACATTTGCCGGGATGACCCGTCCTGGTGTTTTTGACCACTCGGCAATAACTGGGGATCCTTTGCTGGCCGAATGGGAATCAGGAAAACGCTCTGATAACTTGAATGAATGGGTCTTCGCGAGTCTGTCGGAAGTGAAGCAGAATTTTAAGTTAACCAATTACCCATCAAATCTACTCTACACGCATGTTGGCGATGTGGCTTCGACACTCCCAAATGCGAATGTATCGAGTATTGCTATTTTGAGGCTCGATACGGATCTTTACGAGTCTACGAAGGTTGAACTAGAGCAACTCTACCCAAAAGTCAGTGAACGTGGATTTGTGATCATTGATGATTACGGGCATTACGCAGGGGCAAGACGTGCGACAGATGAGTACCTCGAAACTCGAACGTCGAAACCTTTTTTGCAACGTGTGAACTATGCGGTAAGGATGATGCAGATAACTGGCAGATAACCAAGAATACTGTTTATGACGTTAACGAAGCATCTGTTCCGAACAATGAGTTTGATAAACCTAGTGCAATGTCACCAAGCTTTACGAGGACACGAGCAAGAGTCAATCGATATTTCGTAGTTCGTTCTGTTAGCGCAGGCAGCGTATTTCATTCGATGACTTATCGATGAGATATCCGGTCAAAATCATTGACGGTTTCAATAATTCGATCGACCGCGTCGTCGTTAAGTTGTGGGTGCAGCGGCAGGGACACGATTTCCTGACAAATATCTTCCGCAACGGGACACATCACTGCCGTGTTGCTTTTGAACGCCGGTTGCTCCGGAAGAGGCGTTGGGTAGTGCACGACAGTATCAATACCAGAATTACCCAAATGTTCACGCAATTGTTCTCGTCTGGTCGCCCTGATGGGAAACAGGTGGTACACGTGGCCAGGGTCGATCTCGGAGGGTAGAGCAATAGCATGCCCGTGTAGTCGTTCTCGATACCGAGCTACTAGCATTCGACGCTTTGTGGTCCACCCCGACAAAAATGGAAGCCTAGCCCGCAACACGGCGGCTTGAAGTTCGTCAAGTCGTGAATTTATTCCCGCATGCTCATGGTACGACGTTCTCGACATACCTCCATTTCGAAGAGACCGAATTCGTTCTGCAAGACCAGCATCGTTCGTGCAGGCGGCTCCACCATCACCCAAGGCGCCAAGGTTTTTGGTTGGATAAAAGCTAAAGGCGCACCCATGCCCAAACGAACCAACGGCACGGCCTTGATAGGTGGCGAGGTGTGCCTGACAACAGTCTTCAATCAATGCCAGATTATGACGAGTAGCCAGTTGAGACAGTGTCGTGAGGTCCGCCGCTTGACCATAGAGGTGGACCGGAATGATCGCGGCAGTTCGTGGGGTTATGGCAGACCGAACGGCGGCCGGGTCAAGCGTGAGACGGTGTTCGTCAATATCGACAAAGACAGGTGTGGCACCGCTTCGTATGATGGCGATGGCTGTAAACCCTGCTGACAGTGCAGTTGTAATCACTTCATCGCCAGCGCCAATACCAAGTCCTTCCAAAAGTAGACACAAGGCATCCGTTCCGTTTCCAACCCCGACGGCATGCGTGAGAGCACTGGCTTCAGCAAATTCTCGCTCGAATGCTTGTACCTCTGGTCCCAAGATAAATTGTCCACTATCGATCACACGTTTGATCGCGTCATTGACCGCAGTGGCATCTTCTTGAGGTCGTACATCGAGAAACGGAATGTGTGCAGACGTCATAGTCGGTTGGGCTGATTATGTATCTAAGTACTGGTCGAGGTGACGACGATAGTAGGCGACCGTGTTCTGTAGTCCTTGCTCCAGAGATACTCGAGGCGTCCAGCCGACAGTCGATTGGAATTTTGTTGAATCGGTACTAAAGCTACCGATATCGATAGACTTTTTTTCCGCAGGCCATGGGATGTGCGTGACACGACCCTGACCAGCTACCTTAATTAATAGTGCTACCAGTTCGTTGAGTCGTGTCGGTTCCGATCCCCCCACGTTATAAACGTTGCCATTACATTGTTCAGAGGCACCAGCAAGTAAAAAGGCTTCTGCGGCGTCATCGACATAGACTAAGTCTCGGATCTGGAAACCGTCTCCAAAGATTTCGATTTCTTGGTTCTCTACCGCGAGACGAATAAACCACCCGATGAACCCTTGGCGGTTATGTTTAATTAATTGTCGGGGTCCGTAGATATTGCTCAAGCGGAGTGAGCATGCGCGAATGTCAAACACATCGTTATACAGCAGGTGGTAGTACTCGCCTGCGACTTTATTGATCCCATTCACGTCAACCGGTCGCACCAAATGGTCCTCGGTAACAGGCATCTGGTCGACGTGGCCATACACCTGCCGAGTTCCTGCAAACACTACCTTTACGCCATTGTTGTGCTTACGGCATGCCTCGAGGAGGGATAACTGGCTGCGACAGTTAATTTCCAAATCAGTATAGGGATCTCGCATGCTGTCAAGATGGCTGACCTGGCCTGCAAGGTTGAAAATGATATCTCGATCTTGCACGAGATAGTGCATCGCGTTTTCATCTCGAACATCCGAAATATTGATCGTTACGCGATTTTTGATGTCGTTGAGATTGAAAAGATTTCCACCATAATCAGGAATGAGTGAGTCGATAATTAAGACGTCCGCTCCGAGTGCGACGAGGCGGTGTGCGAGATTACTCCCGATAAATCCCGCACCACCGGTAATTAATATTCGGCGTTTGTGGTAGAAGTTGTCGTATCCTTCTTTCACTATTATTCCACGGTCACGTTATCGCTGTTTGGTGCCGGTATTATCCGTGTTCTTCCACACTAACTGATACCACAGTAGAGACAGATCAATAAGAGTTCTCGCAATTCGTGGAAAGTTAAAGAATTGAGACTTTCCGGCAGCCCGATGGTAGTGATGGACCGGTACCTCGGCGCAGCGAAAGCCCGCCGCATGAATTTTCCAAATCATTTCAACGCAGATCACACCACTGTTCTTTGCGAGATTGACTCGATCAAAAATCGTTCGTCTGAGAAGTCGAAAGTCGCAGTCGACATCTCGGAGTGGAAGACCAAACAGCACTTTGACGGTGTGATGGTAGACACGACCGATGATAATACGGTGAAGCGGGTCCGAACGGCTGATCTTGTAACCGTTGACGAGATCAATGTCGCTTGTCATCTCATTCCACAATAACTGCATTTCCCGTGGATCGTACTGTGCGTCACCATCGGTGTAGAAAACCAATGATTTGGATGCTTCGGTGAAGCCTGTGCGTAAGGCCGCTCCGTAACCCCGATTGCCAGGGTGATGTACGACACGAAGTTCCGAGTAACGATGGCTGAGCTCTTCCAAGACATCACGGGTGGCGTCACTGCTGCCGTCGTTGACAACAAGGATTTCGTAGTCGTCTGTTAACGCTTTTGCAGTTGTGATTGCTGTAATGACCATACTCGCGATCGTGGCACCATCGTTATAGGCCGGAAAGAAGACACTAAGACTTGGTGCTGAATGTGGCGATGTGTGCGACGTGATCATGAGTGTGGTTTTGTGGCTAGGCAGAGTAGCGAAGTTCCGAAGGGGAGGTTTGTCCAATTCACCATGAATGCTTCGAGCGCAAGTATCTTCGTTAGGAGTACATTAACTGGTTTGTATGGGTGGCTAAAATCGCTCTTGGCGTTTTCAGTCGACCGAAGTCCCCTGAGTTGTTGAAAGAGTCGAACCGCTAAGATCGGTAGGAATAGTGTTGCGTTTGTGTAGGTCATTCGGTTGATCTGGAATCCTGCGTGTTCTAGTGAGCGTGTGAGTTGGGACCGTGAATATCGTCGGACTTCGTGGACGAAGACAGAGTGGTTCCCGCGGAGGAAGTGCATGGCTGGCACGTGGATAATTGCTGATCCATTTGGCCGAAGCAAACGGAACATTTCGTTAAGCGCCAATACTTCTGCTTCGTCATCGAGACAGTAGAGCACGTCAAATGAGGTGACGAGATCAAAAGTACGATCTAAGAACGGTAAGCTCGCCGCCGTCGCTTGTGTCAATCGTTTCTGATTACTGTTTTTTGCATGAAGGAGCCCGCTAAACGTGATGTCGAGTCCGTAAGTGTCACCGAATTGCTCCAGTACCGTGAGATTCAACCCTGTGCCACAACCACAATCGAGAATACGGAGTGGTTGGTTTTGGCTAGCCTTAAGTAGAAATGGTTGCAGAAAGCGCCGGAAACCTTGGAACCAGAAATGGTCTTGCTCTACCTGTCGCGTGGCTTCTATTAAAGTATCCACAGGTGTTCATTCTTTGAGCGAAATCGGTTTAGGCATTGTGTGATTTTTTGAACGCAGACTTCATACGAGTCGATTTTACGTCAAGCTCCGTGTGCTACGATGGCAAAATTAACAGTTTCTTGTGGCATATTGAAGTTATCTACCTGAGTCGCCTTATACATCGATAGGGGGTCGTTATCAGTTCGTGGCTGTATCGGGCGTGCGAAGATGAACTTGAGCCATCTTTGATTGGCTGTGGAGCATGCACCCGATAACTAGTATGTTCGGTTTTGTAAAGACGGTCCCTATCTGGTGGATTCTCGCTGGTGTGGCGTTTGTCATCCGGTTTGTGGCGGCTATTGTAGCCGGTGGATTTGATCAACCGGAGGTTTTTGAATACGAATATGCCGCAAGAGAATTGATCCAGGGGCGTGGACTGACCTATCCACACCTTGGCATTACCTATTATTCCTATCTGCCTCCGCTGTATGTCTGGATCTGTGCGGGAATCTACTTGTTGACGGGCGGGGCGACGAGTGCGGTTCTGTTAGTGCAAATGCTCGTTGCCGCGGCACATACATTACTTGTTTTTAAGGTCGCGAACCATTTAATGGGACGGTCGGCTGGCATTGTCAGTGGATTACTGCTTGCGGTTCATCCAGGTCTAATTGTCTATAGCAGCCTAAAGCTCCATCCGTTGGTGTTCGACGCATTCTTTTTCACGCTCTTACTGTGGCAGTTTGTGCGCTTGCGCGAAGACGGGTCCGTAACCCGTTTTGCTGCAACGGGTGTTATTGGCGGCTTAGGCATGCTGTCTCGATCGACTACGGCCATTCTATTGCCTCT
>CAUZRA010000043.1:0-8093 GCA_963582035.1 Vicinamibacteria bacterium
TAGAGGCCACTTGTCGGTCGTTGGTCAGAGGTACTAGAGACTGGAACCCGTCCCCGTTGAACCGCCCGCTAAGAATCCGAGGGCAGCCGGAAGGTTTGTGGGCAACATTGTGGGCAACACGTAGAAGCCGAAAACTTAAGTGTCACAGCAGGCGTTATTTAGGGGGTCACTTCGACTCCCACCCTCTCCGGCACATTTTCTCCCGCATCCGCAGACCCCGAAACGCTAAGCGCAAGATTTACAGCAGGGACAACCAGTGGATCCCCTCAACATGATGGTTTTAAATATCTTTTGTGCCGGTCGCTGTTTTTTGTAGGTGTGAATCGTGATGGTCGGCAAAGGCTTGTTTGGACGCCTTGATGTTCTGCTGATTCTTGGCGTACGACAAAGGTTCATCTTTTAAGTGTTGTGACGAATAGACGGCATGCTGGTAGACATCGTAGGCTTCTGTACGAAGATGCGCCGGCATGTGATGTCCGATGCGTGACTGCCGCTCGTGTCTTAACGCGGATATGTCGAGTGGGGCCACGACGATCCGTTCGCCGGGTCCAGGGGAGGCCTCCGCCAGTAGCCTGCCGTCGAAGTCGACGACCTGTGAACCGCCGGGCCACGAGTACGGCGGGTAGTGGCGCAAGCTGGCGCCCTGATTTGCCGCAACGACATAGCTGAGATTCTCTAGGGCTCGCGCTCGATTGATAATGGTCCACCATGCCATGGGTTCGGTGGCTCCCCAGGGGTCCATATAGGCCGACACGCGGATCAGTACTTCAGCGCCGTTTGCGGTCAATTGACGAAGCACCTCAGGGAAAAGCCAGTCGTAACAGATGGCGCAGCCAAGTCGACCGATCGACGTATCAGCTACCGGAAAGAACGGTTCGTCATAGTCTGGGATGTCGTGTGGACTCGTATGCACTTCAAATGGAATCCACGGATTTATTTTTCGGTATTTGCACAATACTCCGGTTGGTCCGATAAGGCAGGAGGTATTGAAGACCGCCCCCAGGTATTTCGGATCTTCTTCCAGCATCGTTCCGGTTTGGATATATACATTATGTTCTCGAGCCTTGGCCGTCAGTTTTTCGGTATGTTCATTGGGGATAGAGACGGCAAGTTTTTTCCGAAGTTCTGCCACTGTCTGGTAGATGGGTGCGGCATGTGAAAACTCAGGAAACACGACAAGGCGTATAGGTAAAAACGGCATGCTGCCTGTGACGGCGGAGTCAACCATCTCGAGCATACGCGTGGTATTGATATGCATTTGTGACCGGTCGGTTGGATTGGGAAGGTCGGTCTGACATGTGGCGACTGAGTACCGAATATGTTCCATACCGCTCCTACTGCACTACGTCGATACGGGGTATGGACTGCACAACATGCCGTGAATTGAACATCTTGCGATACGTCTCATGAACCCGTGTTTTGGGATAGTGCTCGGACTCACTATAGGGATACGCGCTCATTGCGTGAAAAGGTAGCGGTTCGATGCTGTCCGGACTTGCGGAGTTAATATCCATTTCTTTACTAAAGCCATCGGTGTGGAGGAGGTACGTTCGACTCCAGTCCGCTGGTAAAGGATCAAGTTCTGTGGCATCAAAACTTAAAATAACTTCGTCGCCATCTTTGGCGATTATGAACAGGTCGTCACTAGCTACTAAGAGCTCGCGAACGTCGGCGAGTCTTGTAAACGAACCTGACATGGTCTTCCATGGAGACACCATTGAAACCTGCTCGTAGTCATATGTTGTCGGCTCGGTTCCGTTGGGGTGCAGTTCCTTTGAAAACCCACGTGCCCGGAGTTCGGCCGTGGTCGGGTGAAGTGTCTGCTCTCGTACCGCTGTGTGGCGTTCGGGCTTGTCGATAGAGACGGTTTGGCCTATCTGAATCTGATCCCAGTAAACTCGCATATCGGTCACAATCCGTACTTCGTGTTCTCCTGCACGGAGTTGGTCAGTCAGGTCGACGGCGATGGTCTGTGGTCGTCCGACGGGTATTCCTATATCGACGGCATTACGCCAGCTTCCATCATCGTTCTTGATTTGCAGTACAGGTAGCGATGGTGCGAGTCCAGCTTGATGTGCTGCAACGTTATCACTCGAAAATGCGTAAGCGGTCCATCCAGTCAGAAGCAGAGTGATTGCT
Organism: Vicinamibacteria bacterium; assembly: GCA_963582035.1. Lineage (GTDB taxonomy): Bacteria > Acidobacteriota > Vicinamibacteria > Vicinamibacterales > UBA8438 > DTWD01. Next base: position 2,140 of record CAUZRA010000043.1, read on the forward strand.
TGATTGTCCCGCGGACCTAGGTCGAGTGTTAACGTGTGCGATTCTGCGTATCCTCTAAACGGTTTCAACCCGAATTCGTCTGGATATCTGCGGTCAAGTGTGGCGACGCGTTCCGTCATGTCCGTTCCCTTGTCATTGAAGACGCGAACGGGTGTACGGATGTTCCGGACACCATGTAGTCGGTGTGGTTTGGGCGGGACTGTCTGTCCTTCATTGGGATAGACACTAATGTCGTTGGGATGCGAAACGGATATAAGCGACAGGTGGTCGAAGAAAATTACTTCTTCCAGTTCATTCGTAATCCTGAGTTCAAGTCGGCCGTCTCGCGGTCGTAATCGGTCTGCCGGAATCCGTACGTATTCAACCGGATCTGGTGTGTTGTAGTGACCAGGACCGTGCCAATAGCCCATTTCACCACCACCAAGAAAATCTGTAACGAACTCAAACCGCGTTCCATTCCACGTGAAAAGCAGCGGACAGGAGGAGGGTTCGCGGTCAAGTTCCTGGACTGCAACGGGCGTAGACAGAACGTCCGCTGGTTGTGGTATTTCAGCCTGGACGATGCCAGATGGCCAGAGCACGCGCACAACATCGCCACCCGGTCGAGTTCCGAGACCAAACAGGAGGTCCGCCGGGCCGACCGATGGTGTGGTGGCCGACGTATCCAATCTTGTGCTCAGGCTTCCGGCGCGCAGTTGAACTTTTGCACCGATGCCGAGTCGATTACTTGCCGTGCCGCGGAGAGAAACCCGCAAAGAATTGTTCGGAGTCCCGCTGTTCTTTGCGAATAGCACTGATCCTGTCGTCGCGGTGACGAAATCAGTGTCCCCGTCCAGGTCAAAGTCAGCGACAACTAACGCATGGGCTGTTGTTATGACCGGCAGGGTCGATTGGTCAACGAGCGTCGCTGTTGTCACATCGGTCCATGATGTTCCGAGGTTTCGAGCCAGTCGGGCGCCATTTGATGTCCAGGTAAGAAGATCAAGTAAACCATCGTTATCGTAATCGAACAATTGCAGCGCACGTGCGCCTTGGGCAGCCGTTGGTGCCGGGGTAATGGTGAAACCACCTTGTCCGTCACTGAGCGCCATAGTGCTATCGCTACTCGTTTCGCCTGCGAAGATGATGTCGGGATATTCGTCGTGATTGAGATCAGCTGCTGTTACCCCGGTAGTGATGGATCCGTTCCGTTCGAGCCCGACATCGCCCGCCACGTCGCTGAATGTGAAATCCCGCTGATTCATGAAAAGTCGAGGCGAATCGTCGCGGTCGACAACAAGGAAATCGATATCGCGACCATTATTAAAGTCGGCTGGAACAATGGCGATTGCGTGCCCATTTGATGTCAATCCGGCCTGTGTCGTTATGTCTGTAAATGTTCCGTCTTGATTATTTCGAAGTAGCAACAATGGTGCCGGTGCAAATTCTTGTGGGAAGATCACACTCGTGTTACCGATCGTTTGTCGCGTAGCGATAACATCCGCAAGCCCAGCAATCAATAAGTCGGCGTCTCCGTCGTGATCGATATCCATTGCGGCGGCTGCGCCAGGCAAATATGGCAGGTCAGGGATTCCTGCACTGTCGGTAACGTCACTGAAACGTCCATCGTCGTTGCGATAGAGGCTGCTAATGCCTTGTCGGATGACAAAGAGGTCAGGGGCATGGTCATTGTTGTAGTCCAGAGTGATGGCCCCGATGGGGACGCTGTTTGGCGGTGTGTCAAAGAGTGCGACAGTTTCGGTGACATCGGACCAATTATTGGCGCCATCGTTTCGGAAAAACTGCTCACCTGTGGCATCTGCACGGAAAAGATCAAGATCACCATCGGTGTCGTAATCAATGGCGGTTACTCCTCCGCCGAGGGATGCAGCAAGCTCTAATGCTGAGGCGTCGGTTAGACCGTCAGCCGTAAAACGCTGTCCGAATGGTGATTCTTCTGGTGCACTGTCTGGGCGAGTTGAGGCAATGTTGAGGACGCTAAAACTTGCTGATGGTACGGTCTGGTCAACCAGTTCTGGCTCGGCTCCGGTGGAGGCGATGGCAACAGCGTACCGGCCTTCATTGAGATAGCCTGGTCCATACGTAATACCATAGTTGGTCGCCCGTAGTGCTTGAACACTTTCGAGGAGTTGCTGTCCTTCCTCAGTCTCTCCATTACGCACGAGAGCCAATCCCAGGTTGTAGCTTGCCGTGACATTGTGTTGTTCGTGTGTATACGCACGCCGCAAGTATCCGATAGCGGTTTCGTACTGCTGTATTTCAAGATAGAGCTGTCCTGCATTAATGTTTGCGCCGACATCGAAGGGATCGGATTCAAGGACCTGTAAAAATGCATCGAGCGCATCATTTGGTTGATTTTGTGTTCTTGCGATTAGCCCAAGCAGGTACGTAGGTTGTAGTGCTGACGGCAGTAACGGGATGGCTGTCCGTACAGCACGTTCAGCGTTACTAAAATCTTGTGCGTGGTAGAGGGCCAGCGCGAGATTAAGGTGAGCGGTTCCGAGCGTGGCATCCAAAGCGCTGGCCTCACGAAAGGATTCGGCTGCGCCTTGATAGTCAAATTGCTCAAGAAGTGCCACGCCGTGGTTGTTCGCACGATAGGCATCTTCATTAATCGTGTGAAGTTCGGTTTGCTCTCCGCTGCACGAAATGAGAAAAATGAGAGAACAAATCAGGCTAACTCTCGACCACGACCTCATTGTGCGTACCCGATTGGCGTCGCTGCGATGATTCCATCGTACTCGCGAACCGTGATTGATTGGTTGGCCACGACGTCTGCGACAACATCGGTCTGACCACTTGGCCAGGTCACTCGCAGCGAATTGACGACCACCGTTTTGGCCAGTCCGAAGGTGATTGGCCGTTCGCTTTGTGAGGCATAACTCGATCCGGTTTTCACAAGTCGCCATATTGTGGGCTCGTCCTTAAGTTCGATTTCGACACGCGCTCCGATTCCATCTCGATTAGACGCGGTTCCAATAAGTTGCACACGAAGCACATTTCCTGTTCTCGGGACGTCATTTCGAATGATCTGGGCCGGACCATCGTTCGTGGTGACAACGATGTCGAGATCCCCGTCATTATCGAGGTCCCCATAGGCCGCTCCTCGTCCGACCACTGGTCTGGCTAATACACCAGCCGGGTCTGGCACAACCTCCTCGAATTCGCCGTTACCTCGATTACGAAATAAATGGGGCGGTTGGGCATAGGTGACACGCGATTGCACCCTTTCCACGTCGTCGGCGACATGGCCGTTCGCAACAAAAATATCAAGATGGCCATCAAGGTCATAGTCAAAGAAAAAACACCCGAACGCGAGTGTGAGTAGAGAGGTACGACCAATTGCTGAGCGCGGTGCCTCGTCAATAAATAAGCTGTTTCCTTCGTTGTGGTACAGCGCGATCATTTCATTTGAAAAGTGGCCGATCATTAAACTCGGTCTTCCGGAGCGGTCATAATCGGCGGCATCGACGCCCATGCCAGCCCGTGCGATACCGGTTTCGCTGAATGCCACACCAGCAATTACTCCAATATCTTCAAACGTGCCGTTCCGCTGATTGTGGTACAACCGGTCGGGTTCCGTATCGTTTGCGACGAACAGGTCTATCCAGCCGTCATTGTCGTGGTCAAACATGGTGACACCCAGGGCTTTTAATGACGGGTCATCGAGTCCTGCGGTTGCCGTTACGTCAGCGAATGTGCCGTCGCCAAGGTTTCGGTACAGGGTGGGGCGTTGGCCGGAGTATGACTCTGGTGTGCAATAAGACTTACGGTCCCCATCGAGTGAGCAGAACAAGTCATTGTCAATGTTCCAGTCCACGTAATTTCCTACGAATAGGTCGACGGCACCATCGTTGTCGTAATCAAACCAAAGTGCGCTGGTGGAGAAACGGTCGTCACCAACCCCGGCTTCAGTCGTTACATCAACAAAGGTGCCGTCGCCCTGTCCACGGAATAGGTGATTTGGACCGACTGCCGTGAGATAGATGTCAGTGTGGCCGTCATTGTTGTAATCCGCGGCGGTTCCACCGATGCCATATATGGGAATGTTTAGACCAGAATTGGCCGTGATGTTGGTGAAGGTTCCGTTCTCATTGTTCCGATAAAGCGCCGCGGTCGTTTCACTTTTTTCGGTTAGTGGCAAATCGGTTGAGTTGACGAACAGGAGGTCTTGCCAACCGTCCCCATCGACGTCGAGAATGACGGTACCAGCGCCGAGTGTTTCAGGTAAATATTTGTTGCCCGTTGCTCCACTGTGGTGGTCAAAAGTAATGCCGGTCAGAGCCGTGACGTCAACGAATTGAGCGTTTGGCTGGGCTCCAACGACCGAAAGAAACAGCAAGCAGAGGAAGTAACTGGTTCCTAGGCACGCGCGTCTCACGACAGTACCAGTATTACAGGTCTCGGCGATCAGTGCTCGTGAATCGGCTGACGTTCGTTGTTGTCTTCCGGGGAATTTAACAAATAAGGTCCTGTAATGGCTTGGGATGGTTCATCTGCTTTGAAGCGTTCGTAGAGTATCTGTTCTCGCGCCGCCCGTTCCCTGTCGCCGTTGCCGCGGTATGCCAGCATCAAGTTGTAGTGTGCAAGCAGATTTTCCGGGTCGATACGGAGAACCTCGGTGAAGGTTTTGATGGCCTCTTCAAATCGTCGTTCAAGAAAATGCACGCGTCCAATTTCGCCGAGTACAACGCGATCCCGCGGGTACTGCGTTCGGGCAACGTTGAAATGGGTCAAGGCTTCGTCGTAGCGGCCAAGTGTACGAAGTGCTGATCCCAGGAAGAAATGTGCTCGCGCCAGATCAGGAACTAATGTCAGCGCCGCCTCGAGTTGCGGAATGGCGTTGTCGACATCACCCTCTTGTAGCAGCACGCGCGCCAGGTTAACAGGGCCGTCAGCGTAATCTGGGTCAATGGTGATCACGCGGCGGAACGCCTCGGCAGCACCGCGCAGGTCACCTTGCAACAGCAGTCCGATTCCGTAGTCATTCCAACGCTCTCGAATGTTGGCTGACGGCACAGAGATGTTTGGGGGGTCTGGAAGTGTGGCCGCGTCATCGATGACACTCAGAGAGGCTTCGGTTTCCGCCATTACCGTGATCGGTAAATCTGGAATGGTTTTCATGTCGCCGGAGACCAGTGATGTATCACCGGTGAAGACCCATTGACCGTCGTCGTATGCCGCTGTTGGTTGTTCAACGTCCGCATTAGGGTCTCGAATGCCCGCGTACGCCCACTGGGTGTACCACCAGTCGAATTTTCGATGATTAACCTTGGCACGTAAGAAAATTTTGTCGCCCGCGTCTTCAGGGACACGGAGACGGTAGTGAATGGTATCGGCTGCACCGGGTGGAATGAGTCGGACGTAGGCCACGGATCGCGTCATCCATGCGTTTCGTTTATTGATCACGTTACCATGAGCATCTATTTGACGACTTCGATAGAAGTGCGCATTCGGATCGACAGGCCCTCGGCCTCGGCCTCCATCATCAACGGACCCACTGTGAAGCAGGATACGTCCCTGGTCGTCGAAGGCTTCGAATTCGACCCAAACATCGAAGGCATCGACCGTTCCACCTGGAAAGAAGTGCCCAACGTTGCGTGTGCGGACAACTACTTCAACCCGAATCGATTCACCACGCCGCACCGCAACAGGTGTTACGTCGAGCGGCGCAAACATCTCTGCCACTGGACCAGTCGTCGTTACACCACGTATTCCAAGCGCGGGTGATTCTTCGCCAATACCAAAGGTACTGGCAATCGTGGGGATGTTATTTGCGGTTAGTGGTTGTTCGTTAGGAGGTGTGGTTTCCTCTGTGCGGCTGATTCCGAAGATGTCGACGGACACCTGTCCGGCTTGCAGGAATTCCTGAACGGCTTGGAGTTGTTCCGTGTCGCCGTTCACGAACGGGATAGCCGTATTGGCAGCCGCAAAACGATGGGACCGCACATAAC
>CAUZRA010000044.1:0-8070 GCA_963582035.1 Vicinamibacteria bacterium
AACGGGCGACGCACTACCCAGCGCGCTAACAGCATGGCTCCCCCAACTCCGGACCATCGACGCAGTCAGCCTATTAATCGTTCTGGCAATTGCCGGTTTAGTCATACAACTTACAAGCGAAATCGCCCGAATGGTGCACACGCAACTTCAAGTTGATATGGGCCAGCGAGTAGTTCACGACCTGAGGAGCCAACTGCTCGCTCATCTACAAGCGCTCCCGATGGCACACCATACAACCCACCGCACTTCAGACTCTGTCTACCGAATCGATGCGGACGCCTACTGCATTAACGACCTGGTAACCGGAGGTGTGTTCCCACTCGCCATTGCCGGCATCAATCTCCTAGTCATGTTTACGATCTTGTTACAGGTTGATGCCGTTCTCGCCTTCATGACCGTTGGCGTCACACCATTTCTCTATTTGTGTCTCAGATTTCATACAAGCACACTCGCCTCCCGTGCCGAAACCGTCAAAACACGCGAGTCTTGGCTCATAGAACGTGTTTACGAAACACTCCGGTCAATTGCAGCAATTAAAAGCTTTACTCGCGAGAACCACGAACACAGTCGCTTCGTTCATGCGAGCGAAGAAACGATTCAGGCGCGCCTTACACTCACTTGGCAAGAATCACTATTTTCAGCGGTCGTGACAGGTATTACGCTCGTCGGCACGGCAACGATTCTTATTATGGGCGGCATCCACGTGCTTGACGGCTCACTTCGTCTCGGCACCTTATTGGTCGTAATTGCGTACATCGCGGCCGTTTACGACCCGATCTCGTCAATCGCTCACACAATTGGCTCTCTGCAACAGGCGGTCGTTAGTGCCGATCGAGTACGAACTATTTTCTCTCTTGCGCCAGAGATACTCGACAAACCAAACACAACAAACCGCCGCATCAAGGGACGCATCGCATTCCGAAACGTCAGTTTTTCATACGACCGCGTACGCACGGTTCTCGAGAAAGTCACTTTTGACGCGCATCCAGGCGAAATTGTTGCCATTGTCGGCTTAACGGGCGCGGGGAAAACGACGCTCGTCAATCTTATCCCGAGACTGTTCGATACGACCGAAGGCCGTATCTTGATCGACGACGTTGAGATCTCAGAGTACGGACTGCGTTCGTTACGCGAACAGGTCGCACTCGCCCCTCAGACTCCAGTATTACTGGCTGGCACCTTCTCGGACAACATCAGATTCGGACACACAGAGTCAACAGACGACGCTGTTATGCGTGCAGCGCAATCCGCCCAAATCCATGACTTCATCGTCGGGCTCCCTGAGGGCTATAACACCACAATAGGCGAGGACGGCGCAACGCTCTCTGGTGGAGAACGGCAAAGGATCGGTATCGCGCGAGCGTTTCTTAAAGAAGCGCCTATTCTAGTCTTAGACGAACCAACATCTTCACTCGACTCGATAGCAGAAGCAGCCGTGTTCGAAAGTATCCGGCGGGCCAGAGTGAAACAAACGACCCTCGTCATTGCCCACCGACTGTCGACTATCCGTGACGCCGACCAGATTATCGTGGTCGACCAAGGTCGAGTCATCGACACAGGCACGCACGAGAGCTTGCTAAAAACATCCTGCTTGTATCGACGACTCTGGGAACGACTTTCACACGGGCGAACGCTCGATGAACGCGCGCTCTTTCATGGACAACCAGAAGACGCACCAACGCAGGGTCCATCATGAAGATTGTCCTCGCTGGCATCATTGCGCGATACCCCTACGGTGGGGTCACGTGGTGTTCACTGATGTACTTACTTGGGCTACGAAACCTCGGACACGATGTCTGTTACATCGAAGACACAGGTGAGTGCATCTACAACCCTGAACTTAACACCCTCTCCCAAGACCCTACCTACGGCACAACCTATATCAACGACACACTCGCTTCATTTGGACTCGGGCATCGGTGGTGTTTTATTAACTACGATGAGACCTACCATGGAATGCCACGTGAAGAACTGCTGGAGTTTTGCCGGGACGCCGACCTCTACATCAACCTGTCAGGCGGGTCGTGGTTCTGGCGCGACGAATACCACGCCATTCCTCACCGAATCTTTATCGACACGGACCCAGTCTTCACGCAACTCTCAATCGCAAAAGGAGACCCTTGGTACGTTGAGTTCTTCCGCGGCTTCAATCACCTATTTACCTTCGGAGCTAATATCGGCACACCTCTATCCGACGTACCAATTGGCGAGTTTACCTGGCACAAAACCTGGCAACCCGTCGTCTCAGACCTCTGGCGAACTAAGCACAACTCAGTAGCATCGCCGTACACCACGGTTATGACATGGCGCACCGAAAGTTTTACCGACCTCGACGGAAATAAAGACAAGGAATTTATGCGGTTCCTCGAACTTCCGAGGCACGTAGATGTGGATTTCAGGCTCGCGGTCAATGGGCCGCTCGAACTCCTGAGTCGAGAAGGATGGAATCCTGAATCTGCAATGGACGTCTCCAGAACAATTCATGACTACCGTCAATTTATTCAAGACTCGCGTGCGGAATTCGGCATCGCCAAACACGCATATGTAGCTCATTGGTCGGGTTGGTTCAGTGACCGCACAGAATGCTATCTGGCCTCAGGACGACCCGCCATAGTGCAGGATACGGGCTGGAGTCACCATCTCCCGACAGGCCTTGGCCTTCTCGCCTTTTCAACTCTAGCTGAAGCGATTGACGCCATCGCAGAGGTCGAATCTAATTATTCTCAGCATACTCAACACGCAACAGAGATTGCTCGTGAACATTTTGGCGCAGCTGGTGTGCTGCAGCAGCTTCTCCACAAGGCAACAACGTGAAACAGCCACGAACTCTGCGCATCGCTCAGGTCGCACCGGTAGCGCAATCAACTCCACCTCACCACTCCGGCTCAATCGAAACAACGACAGACTTACTTGCCCGGGGTCTGATAGCTCGTGGTCACGACGTCACACTATTTGCGACAGAATCCTCAACAACCACAGCCCGCTTGCATGCAACATTTGCCCACGGTTACAACGAAGACTCTGAATTGTGGCCATGGGAGTTTTGTGAATTACTGAATATTTCCGCTGCCATCGAACGAGCTAAACAGTTCGACATTATCCATTGCCACGCTGAATACGCTCCACTTGCGATTGCATTTCAACAGCTTTCTGAAACACCGCTTGTACACACCGTCCACCACAGCCCAATGCCTTCTGAAGTCAGGCTCTGGGCACGTAACGGGAACGCCCCGTTTATCGCCATATCACGGCACCAAGCCAAACAACTCACGAATCTAGAGGTGCTCGGTGTTGTGCATCATGCAGTCGACATAAAAAATTTCCCCTTTGAGGACACACCTGAGGATTACCTACTGTTTCTCGGACGTTTCGCACCAGAAAAAGGAGTACTCGAAGCGATTACTACTGCCCGACGTACAAATATGCGGCTGATCTTGGCTGCAGCAGAAAATGACTACTATCGCGAACACATAGCCTCGTTCGTTGATGGAACACACGTGGCCTACCATGGTGAAGTAACTGGTACGACAAAAGCGAGACTGGTCGGACAGGCCAGAGCACTGCTTTATCCGATTCAGGCAGCGGAATCCTTTGGACTGGTACTGGTCGAAGCAATGGCCTGTGGAACACCAATCGCAGCGCTCCGACTCGGCGCAGTCGACGAACTAATTGACGATGGCGTAACCGGGGTTGCCTACGACACGCTTGAGGAACTCGTGTCTGGGCTCGCTAGCGTTCTTACACTCGACCGAAAAGCAGTACGAGCACGCGCCGAACAAAAATTCAATATCGACCGCATGGTCGACCAGTATCTCGATATCTACTCCTCCGTAATCAGGAACCAATCAACTCGACATCGGTGAACAACTAATGAGCACGAACGAACACTCTCTCCTTGTAATCACGGCCCATCCCGATGACGAATCCATTCTCTGCGGGGGACTTTTGGCTAGTTGTTCAGCACAGGGGGTCACGGTCAACCTCCTCTGCCTAACCCAGGGTGAACATGGTCAGGGCACAGGCGATGTTGCCGCTTGTCGTCAAGCCGAACTCAAGGCTGCCAGCAACATCCTAGGTGTATCGTCCACAACCGTACTGAACCATGAAGATGGCATGCTCCCGTGGATTGACCCCGCCATAATCTGCGCCGATATCACCAAGGCCTTAGACCATCACTGCCCAGATGTTGTCATTACATTCGACGAAGATGGGATGTACGGCCATCCAGACCACATCGCCGTTCATCACTGCACCACAAAAGTCATCAATGTACATCGTGAACAGGCGCCAGCCTTGTACTATGGCACAACACCACCGCGCGCGATGCGAGCACTGACTGACTACGTCGCCAAACAGTTCACGGCAAAAGATCATACCTCCGCGAGCCCAACAGACATTCTTGGCATCTCAGACCCTGACGCATGGGGACATGCTGCGCCACAACCCACATTTATATTTCAGGCAAACAGCTTCAGTCGACAAAAACTTTTGGCACTTCGGTGCCACAAATCACAATTGAACGATGGCGTGCTCTCCTACGTGCCGGAAGCGGACGCATCTCTTCTTCTAGGCACCGAACACTACCGTCAAGCTCCAATCGGCCGCCAAGGCCGTACATTCATTGAACTAACGAATCTGTCGCCATCGTGAAGACAAACTTAATCTCACTCTTACGTTGTCCGTTTTGCGGCATGACTATCTCGGTTGTTAATGATGGGATAGTCAATGAAATTAATGGAGAACTACGGACGGCAATCTTGGGTTGCGAGTGCTGTGCGTTTCCACTCGTCGACGGCATTCCAGTATTTCTTGCGAATGACTGCACACGGGAAGCACTGCACGCACTTGATGCAAACGACTTAGGCCGTGCGCGACAAATACTACTCGGGCTCGACGATACGTCCGCACGGGCCGTGTCAACCCTCACCGATGCCGACCGGGAACCCACATATCGGGAACTTCTTGGGATCATTTCGGATGATGCTGAATCAGACTATTTCCTATACCGCTTTTCAGACCCGACGTATCGAAACGCCGATGCAATAATCAGAGCCCTTACAACACATCACAACTACAACTCAGGAACTGCAGCTCTCGATCTCTGTGGTGGCTCAGGACATCTGACGAGGAGTCTATTGGCACGTCCGCAGCCCGGAGAGACAGTGCTTGCCGATCTCTACTATTGGAAACTGTGGATTGCCGCACGCACAACGGCGGTCGACTGCACGGCTATCTGCTGCGATGCGAGTGCCCCACTACCGTTTACCTCTCGCATCTTCTCGACCGTCGTTTTATCCGACGCATTTCCATACATTTGGCACAAACGTCTGTGTGCTGACGAAATGACACGAATTGGCACCGATGACGCAATTATTGTGATGCCACACCTACACAATGCACTTGGCGAAAACATCTCAGCCGGGAACACATTAACGCCCTCGTCTTATCGACAGCTCTTCTCACAGCGACCAGTCAGACTATTTGATGACAAGGTATTGCTCGACGAGATTCTCAAAAATGCAACGATTGACTTGGTGAGGAACATCGAAGCTCACGCCCTAGGACGTACACCAGCGATCACGTTAATTGCAACGAATGCTGATTGGGTATTTGATCGGCATGGCATCCCGCCGGACCTCGAAGTACGCGACACACTTATCGTCAATCCGCTATATGACGTCTCGTACGACAATGGCCAGTCACACCTCACACGACGATTTCCAACAGCCGAATATGGCCGCGAATATCAAGCTCTCGAACGCTATCTACCGGAACACCTTGACGTCAGTGGCGACCTCCGCGGACCGCTCACGGCCAAGCAGGTCGGAATTGACTACGCAGAACTCCGTCGTCAGTGTGTCTTACTCGATGTCCCTGATCAGTATTACTGAAGACTGCCTCGAGTGTGCTCGGACTGCAGCTCATGCTGCATGGCCGCGCCTGGCGGATCACCGAAGGCACTAAGCAACGTTAAGAGCAGTCCCTCCATTCTTGTTATTGCCGGAAAGGACGGTGTAAGCCCCTCTACAAATCCAGCCCGACGAAAATGATCCAGTAACGCCGCACGACTTGCGATCACATGCACAGGAACATCCCACGATGCCCCTTCACCGCTAACAAGAGACGGCGGTTGATGGTCGCCGATTAGTAACACGACGAAGTCACGGTCACCACGAAGTCTCAGATAGCCACCGACTGTATCGTAGGCATAGCGAAGAGCCTTCACATAACTCGGACCGAGATTCATCCAGTCAGGCCAATCAGACCAAGCACGATCAAGAGAATTCTGATCATAGGGGCTCTCGGTCAACACACGTTCCCAGTCGCGCTGGTACGGGGGAACCGGTGTGAACGGCGCGTGAGTACTGATAGTCGGAAAAAAGACGAACCGGGGCGACCGCTGAGACGGTTTGATCTCCAGCGCATCCACACTCGCGAGAGCATATTGATCGGTCACACTCCACCATCCGAACGGCGGCCCACGGTAATCCAGCTTTGCGTGGTCATACACTTCATCAAAACCGTAAAATTCGCCTTCCGGCCAGGCCATAAGATGTCCTGGCATGACTGCGATCGTTCGATACCCATTTCGCCCAAATTCTTTTACGAGTGTGTTTCTCTCTTGAGCCAGTAATCGCGCATTAGCACGACCGTCTCGAACCTCGGTACCAGACAACAAGCTCACATGGGCGAGCCATGACTCTCCGGCGAATGTCGTCGACTCTACAGCCGCCGAAACAACGGAGCGCCCCGTCTCAGTTATCGACTCAGTAAGCGCAGCCCGACTATCGGCTAACGCCTCAACAAACTCAGGTCGATTCCAACTCACAACACCGTACGATTCCATGAAAATTATAAATACGTCGGCGCCTTTAACACGACGAAAATCAGAGGCCATCGATGGAGCTGGTCCCAACGCATCAACTCCAGCGCCACTCATTTCATAAAAGAGTTCAAATATTTCTCCGGCATAGGCCACGGAAACGGGGTCAGCAAAGCGGAGGCGACCGGTCGGTCGATATCCGGCGCGGTCCATTACAAATAGCAGACACAGACAGATAGCAACCGTATTAAAACCTAGACGGACGGAATGCTCCTGCAACGCAGTTGACACCTGCCGAAAACACCATCGCGTCAGGAGGTACACTGCAATTGGGCATACTACGACGCCAACAATTATCATTACGATTTGCCACGGGTTAGCCACGGTTGAAAACATCGCGCCAACCTTCGGAATGTGCCGCATGTCCCAATAAATGTTTACTTCTCGACCATAAAGCGAACGCGTCGTCACATCCACGTAACGTCCTACGATCAGCAAAACCCAGCCTATAGACAAGACCCGACTCAAGGTTTCCAATGAACCTGTGCGCCACCGTGAAAACCCAATAAGCAGGAGAATGGCAAGCGGCAGTTCGACAGTCAGATCGGCGGTGGGACGCACATCCAGCGTCGGCCACACGTTCACAAATGTTAGAGATACCTGAAGGATCGAGAGCGCGACGACACACGCTAACCATCTAACCGACCCGATAGTGCCAAACACACCGAAAACAGCACCTAGTGTACGCATCGTCTAGGAGGTCACACTCCACGCAAGTCGTCGGCCACCAACCCCGAGCGCCAACAAACTTCCCACGACTGGAGGTCCATACCCATTAGTCAAATAACTCATGTTGAAAATCACTCCACTGGCGAAATGGAAATTGAAAATCATTGCAAGTGTTAATAGCGCAATCAACCGTACGCGAAAGCCCACAAACAGCGCGAGCCCCGCACAAATCTCAGCAACGGGAACCAGCCGACCGAACACTGCTGCGCCCGGCAGGGCTATAGTCTCTAAATACCAAAGACTGCTGCCAGATGTTAAATCACGCCACTGCAACAGCTGTGAGACCAAAATATCACTATCAGTGATCCAGGCAAGCTTATTGACGCCCATTAGGCATAAAAATACCCCCATAACAAGCGATAGGATGCGCAAGCCAATTCCGCTCGATGGAACCTGGGACATACTATTTCCTTTCACCGACGAAGTTCCATTGTAACCATGACCGGTTACACCGCAGA
>CAUZRA010000045.1:0-8061 GCA_963582035.1 Vicinamibacteria bacterium
AGTCTGATAATTATTCCTGTTCGCATTTCAGTGCCTTCTGACGGCCCTAGGAAAAGATGCGATAAATGCATTGTCGACGTGTCGCCACTCGCTTCCCGTGCCGCTTGAATCCCACTCAAAAAGCGGTACGAATCGGCTATTGTCGTCCCGGTTGCCAGCGTGCAACGCCTCGTAGAAACCAAAGAACTGCGATCGCTTGAGCCTGAATAGGCGTTTCGGTTCTCACCAATATTCCGATTAGTCAAAAATCTTCTGTTACGGTCGTTACAAGTAATCGTTTCGTACTCAACCGTTGTAACAGATGACGCCCAATGCTCCATATCGTCCCAGGACACAACCCTTGTCAATTGGTTCATTTCGGCATTGTTCCCTGCGATAGGCTGGCGATAGAAAACCCTATTCGGCCCTCCACTCTGGATTTGCCGAGCTCGCCCCTCTTCAACCGCATCGTCGAACGTCACGCCATCGTTTAAGTAACACTGCGTCGCGACATAGAGCGAATCTGGCGGGGGCAACTCCTGCGCGATGCCTGGAGTAGCAAACAAAAAAGCACTAAAAGAAAAACATTTGATCAATCTTGTCTTCATTTTCCCCTCCTGAATGTGCACAACTTCATGCACCACGTCATTCCCACACCCACTATCGGTTGGACGCATGCATAGAGCAATCGATGACCATGTTGCGTACGATCGTTCTCAGTTCATTGAACTCACCGCGAGCAAAATTACTCCAAGAAGCCGTAGACACAGCATCAAGCGCTTCACCCAAGCGCTGACCCGTTGGCGCAGAAAGAGCCGCGTGGATTAATCCTGAATAGTCACCAGTATTAATTGCGTGAACCTGCCACGAAACATCATCGAATCCATTCTCGTGTAAGGCACGTTCCTGCTCTCCGAGCAACTCCACATACCTAGCCGGCTGCGATGTCTCGCTCATCAAAACCATCTGTGACCAACGATCACCTGCCTGGCGCGCCGATCCAGCTTTCAACGTTACGAATACATCCCGAGCAACCACAGTTCGAAGCGCAGCAACCTTAGCTGTCTCTCGCTGCACCACAGGTCCATTCAAATCAAGCGATAGGAGCGCTGCCATGTTGGGTCCAGCCGAAACGAAATATGCATCAACTCCATCTTCGGCACCGAACCGAGGGACGCAGGTAGCTACGGACCCTTCGTTGTCACCCAAAAGCGCTGAGGCCGATTGATCGGCCCAGGCCAAGTAACCTGCTGGGTCATCAGTTTGTATGCGAACAACCTGTAGCGCCTGCGCACTTGCGAGACTAGCAAGACAGAACATCGCACTTAGTTGAATCAAGATGGCTTTTTTCACTTATTCACTCCTCACACAGTCAAGAACACATACGGAGTTAACTGGGCTCAAAACAATTAGCAAAGCACTGCGTATATGCTGATTTATGGTAGATGGTAACTTTTGAACGACATTACAATAGCGTTAATTATGATTCAAGCCAGTCTTTGAACGAGGCAAAAGCTGACCTACACGCTTTTATCTCGCGGTCAAGACACTTCAATAACCAGTAATCACCAACATCATTTAACAACGGGCATGTCAGACAACTCAGACCTCTCCCAGATCGCAAAACAGATGTTGCGTGACTACGACGCGCATACACCGGGAACAACGTTTGCCGACGGGTTTCGTTTATCAATCAGTGATGCCTATCGACTGCAAGCAACAGTCGCACATCTTCGAGAACTGCGAGGCGAACGGCTTACGGGCTACAAGATCGGGTGCGTCTGTCAGGGCAATCAAGAGAAAAACGGACTGTCTCATCCCGTCTACGGACGATTGTGGTCAACAGAGCAACACCCGAACGATGCCACGCTAACCATGAATGAGTTCGCCCACTTAGCGATCGAAGGGGAAATCTCGGTCTCGCTACGCCATGACGTCGAGCCTCGACAATCATCGATTCAGGAGATCGCGGAGGCAGTCGACGAAGTCCACACAATCATCGAACTTCACAATCTCGTTTTATACAGCGACCATCCGACTGGCGCAGAGCTCATCGCAAACAACGCCATCCATGCAGGCGTTGTGTATTCCAATGGTGCCAGACCACCAGAGACCGGAGACTGCACAGAATTGTCGGTCACTCTTGATGGAAGCATTGCCGAACATTGGGTTGATCGGCGATGGCCGGACGATGTCCTCGCGGCAGTCCCCTGGTTGATCTCAGAGCTTGCGAAAGAGGGCCACCATCTCAAGGCCGGACAGAAAATCTTAACTGGGGCCTGGGGCCCTCCGCTTCCCCTTCAACGATCGAACTCAGCAGAAACGCCTACTCTCCCTCACAAAAAAGACGATCTCCACGATGCAGCGCAATTCACTGAAAGCACAACAGTCAATCGGGTGAAAGTGGAATCAACGTTGTTCGGTAGTGTCACAGCGTCGTTCTCATGCCGTCAGTAAACAAATTACAGAGAGGTTCCAACCGCGCACTTTCGCCTATTGGTGTGTCGGCGCCACGGTACAGAGAGAAGCTATCGTCCGTCCATCAAAATGAACTCTCCCGTGGAGGCCGATTGACGGATGCGAACGAGTTCCTGATAGCCGTCAGAGTTGTACCATTCAAGCGCCTCAGTTCTTGAGTCGAAGCGAATAATTACCGTAATTGTTGCCTCCCACTCTCCCTCTAGGACTGTAGGCTCAGCGCTAGCCGCCAAGATCTCACCGCCATATTGCTGAAATACATCCCCGAAGCCGGCTCGATAATTATTGTACGCTTCCCCATCCGTGACGGTTAGCTTCACGATCATATATCCCGGTGGTTCCTGAGCTGGCAGCACGGCTCCCATCAAGATCAACACTATTATGAAAAAGAATTGTCGCATCACATCCTCCTGTATCAGTAGTTCAGTGTGAACTAGGCGATCACCAGTTGATATATCCGGATGACTGAATTCGCAACCACGAAAAGCTAACGTCAGCGCCGACCCACACACCGTGCCAGACTGGCAGGCTTGTCAAGCACGAACGGGGCTGGCGTCAGCCCGTCGGCACTCACCAGCGTGTCGAACGCCACCTGCTGTAGGGCGCCGGCCTCCTGACGTGACAGTCCTAGCTCAAAGGCGGAGCACTCGTGGTCACCCAACGAGCGTGGATCACGGCCAGTCAGTCGTCCGAAAACAACGAGTGCTTCGAGGTAGTAGCCGTAGGTGCTGGCGTGATAGTGGTCGTATGTCCAGAGACTGACCGTGCCGAACTCCGTACCGTCGTACGGATTCGGGTCGGCCACGCCGGTCTCCATGGCACGGGCCCAGGCCTCACCAACTGGAACCACCGACGTAATGGCCGCTGAGGCCTGCGCCGCCTGGTCGTAGCCGGCACGGACATCCTTGGCCATGGCGTCAATGGGCTGTCCCACCCAAGCACCCTCTGGTCGGTATGTCTGATCCGCTCGGGACCAGGTAGCCATTAGGTGCACTTCGACCGCTGGATTGGCCACGTGGAGGAACTCGGCGAGTCGACCACTAGTGTCGACGAGCTTGGCGGGATTGCCTGGATCCTCGAAATCCAGCGTGCTCTGCCCATGCATGACGACAACGTCCCAGGCCCTCCGCCCGATGGTGCCAAGTCGGTTCTCCAGATGGAAGTCTAGGCCGCTGCCGGGTTGCGTCTCCACATACACGTCGTAGTCCGAACCGATCTGCGCGGTGAACGACTTAAACAAAGCCGGCACTCCGCCAATCCCCGTGTTGTTGAGGTCGGTGACCGTATCGGAGCGGTAGAAACGCACCGGCGAGCCGTGGCCGTAAGTGAAGCTGTTGCCGATGAACAGGACGGTGGTATCAGATTGGGCCCAGGCCGAAGCCGGAGCGCACATTGTCGCCAAGATCAGTACCAGTGTGATCCTCATGCGTGAGTCCTCCTTCGAGATCCGTTGGCTTCGTTGCGAACAGCGTCAGCGATTCTGGAAGCGAACGGGCGTCAGGTCAAGCGAGACCAACGGCACAGAGTAATTGAGAGTCCCATGTGGAAAACGCCTACAAAAGTACCAGCTCTTTATCCGCAACCGGCATCTTTATTGGAATAATTCAGAAATCAATCAAAACATTGAGGAAATGGTCGGGATGACTGGATTTGAACCAGCGACCCACGACCATCTATTGACACATCGTGGTCGGACTCTTGGGCGTGACACTCATAGCCGGGGACGTAGTGTGGCCCACGACTGAGGTTTCTTATGCTGGAAACACTTGGGCTATCACTTGCGACAGTTTTGAGTATACAAGCTCTATCCAACTACTATGTTGAAGGAGAGTGGTATGAAACAGCTGGCTATCCGTTTTGTATGGTTCATGATCGTGTTCTCGACCAGCCTTGGGCTCAGTACGGCCCAGGCCCAGGGGCTGGACATTTACTGGATTGATGTTGAGGGTGGTGCAGCGACGTTACTGGTGTCGCCGGAAGGAGAATCGTTACTGGTCGACACGGGTTTTCCAACTGACGATAATCGCGACGCAAGACGAATTGCTGTTGCTATGCGAGAGGCCGGACTGACGAAAATTGATCACCTGGTAATCACGCATTATCACCGGGACCACGTTGGTGGACTTGAAGCACTAGCAGAGATGATGCCGATTGAAAGATGCTATGACCACGGGACGACAACAGAGGAAAGCAATCGGCAATGGCTGGATACTTATCTCAACATATGTGGAGAGATGAGAACGGTGGTCGAGGCTGGAGACAAGGTCTCGTTTGGGGACATTGAAGTCGATGTTGTGGCTTCAGACGGGCGTCTCATCTCAACGCCAATTAACGGGGGTCGAAGCAACCCGCTCTGTGCCACGGCAGAGCGAAAACCACAAGCTAGTCCCGAGAACCAGCGCAGCGTTGGTTTACTGTTCACATATGGAACATTTACATTCTTAGATTTAGGTGATTTCAACTGGGCGAAGGAAGTTGAATTGTCGTGTCCGGTCAATAACGTGGGAGAGGTAACGTTGTATCAAACAAGTCGGCATGGTGCTTGGGATGATGCGGGCTCACCCACGCATTTGTATGCGATTCGACCGCAAGTGGTTATTGTCAATAACGGACCTCGCAAAGGCTTAGGTGGCACCTCGCCAGGTTACACCGAGGTCACGACGGCTCATTTTGATCGCATTGCGAAGAGCCCAGGTATTGAAGGTATCTGGCAGGGACACCGTTCATTATTCAATCCCGCGGCCACTAGTAACACGATGGAGGAAATGATCGCGAATTTTGAAGAAACCGAAGAATGTGAAGGACATTGGATTCGGGCCTCAGTTCAATCTGATGGCACGTTTAGTGTTTTAAATAACCGCAATGGCCACAGTCGAACTTATACATCTCGATAACATACTTATTAGAAAAGTGAATTGGGACCAAGAACAGTAACTACCGCATCAGTCTGACTCTGGATACCTACAGCCACTGCTACCCGCTTTACAGCGTGCAGCGGCCGACGAGATGGATAACGTTCCCGTTTTACACTGGACAACCCGTTTTCTTCTTAGGCGTCACCGCATCGATTGACCGCCAACAATACCAGCTTGCCACCGAAGTGAACGGTCGCCAATTGCTACCGATTCTTTGACATTCGGATTCAGACGGCAGTTTAGTCAATGCGTAGTTGTCGCGTATTGCTGTCCGGATACCCAAGTCACTCACCGGCAGCACATCCAGCCTCCCTAGCGAGAAGATCAAGAACATTTCGGCCGTCCATCGTCCAATACCTCGCACTTCGGTGAGCAATTTGACTATTTCCTCATCCTTCCGTCGACCAATATTTGCCAGAACTACGTTACCGGACGCTACTTCCTGAGCAAGTTCAAGAATATATTCTGATTTGCGGAGTGACACCCCAGCTGTTCGAAGTTGTTCGACGGTGAGACTGCCGACGGCTTGCGGTATCCTCTGTCCCTCAAGCAACATTTCGACCCGCGCACAAATCGTCCGCGCCGCCTTAGTCGACAGTTGCTGTGAAAGAATCGCCCTTACAAGCATCCAAAATCGGTTACGCTCCAGCCTCATTGCAAACGGGCCTACTTGTCGAATCATCCTCGCCATTACAGGGTCAGCCGAGCGAAGGTGCCGGAGGCCTTGTTTGATGCGTTCTTGCCGTCTTGCCACCATAAGTTATCCAGCGGGATACTCGTTTTCCAGAATATACAGTCGGTCACCAACTCGACAGATGGATCATCCTATGCATTGATAGCCTAATGCGGCTGCACAGGAATGCCCCGAGAATACCAACGTCCACGTCGAGGCGACTTCGCGGGACCCTGCTAATAAGTATGATCGGAGCATCATGGAGATACCCGAACCAGCGTGTTGAGACAACGCATGATTGAAACCATTGTCACGCATCCCGGCGGCGCCCATAAAGACGACCTCCTGGCCGTCTGCGTACTCATAGCCCGGCACCGGGTCCCGGTGTTCCGGCGAGACCCCACCGACGACGACCTCGATGACGCGTCTGTAGCGGTCGTCGATATCGGTGGAAGCCACGACCCGGCGAAGTCCAACTTCGACCACCATCATTTCGACCGCGAGCACCCGCCCACCTGCGCGCTGAGCCTTGTGCTGCAACATCTCGGCCTCTACGAAGACGCGCTGCATTTCTGCGATTGGCTCGAGACTGCCGAGTGGTTGGATGGCCGCGGTCCCAACAAGACGGCCGAATGGCTTGGCGTTCCTCGTAAAGCGATCTCGCAGCTCAACTCGCCCATCGACATGACGTTGCTTCGGCGCTTCGCCCAATCGCCGTCGCATCAGCCGGGCGAGGCGCTGTACGAGTTCATGCGGATGGTGGGTGACGATCTATTGACGCACCTACACACTGCCCGGGAGCGAATCGCATTCGCCGCCGCTCACGTCGAGCGGTGGTCGATTCCGCATGCGGGCGAGACGATCGAGGCGCTGTTTCTTCCGCGCACGGATCCTGGCAGCAACGAGCCGAGCACGGCGGTGGGTAACTACATTCAGTCCGAGGGTCTCGGCGAAGTCATTCAGGTCATCGTGTACCCAGACCGCCGCGGCGAGGGATACGGCATCGGACGCTATGAGGACCATCCGCGTTTCGACTTCTCCCGCGTGCAGCAAGAGCCGGACGTGCACTTCGCGCACAAGAGCGGATTCATGTGTAAGACGACGGCCACCGACCCCGACCGGTTGCGGGCGTTAATCGCGAGCGCCCAGGTCGACGTCACCTAGCGGCATCATCGTCACGGGGAGACACAGCCCACTTGTGACCCAATTTAAATACCCCGGTACAAAAGTAGCGGTGCAACTGGGACAGGGGTTAGGTGCGCGGCGTCCCACTCGCGGCCGCGGGACCAACCGCGACATCAACGGGACGAGGCCCTACGCGCCGAAGCAGCGTTTGGCCCGTCGAATCAAAAAGATGTGACTAAAAGGGGCAGGAGGGCTCCACAACGAACAGCGAGGCCTTGAACATTTCGGCTACGTCGGCGAGCTTGTCCAGCTCCGCCTGTGGTCCCTGGAAGAGGACGGTCCCTGGAACCTGGTCGACGAGTGCAAAAAGCTCGTGCAGGGGGCCGCCTTCCTTTAAGCCTTCATTGATGAATGCTTTGAACGCGTCGGCGTCTTTGTAGACCTCGCTCACCGAGTTCCTCCGGTTCGCCTCGTCGTTACCGAACCTGAGGAGAATCACGCCGTCGAGCGACTGGGCCACCGCCTCAATCTTGGCCTGGACGGCTTTGATGGCGTCCACAGTGGCCCCCTCCTTCCACGCATCGATGACGGAGAGCGTGACAATGGAAGAGGCCATTACTTACTGTTCACCCGAGAAGACATGGCAGCATTACAACATGGTTCAAGCGAACATTTCAACTGACTTTGTCAAGTTGAGGCCACAGTTGGCAGAGTAGGCGAATGACGAGCCTGTCGCCCAGTCGCGGTACCACCGCACGGCTTCCGCATCATCCTCCGGCACGCCACGGCCCTCGCTATACATAAGGCCGAGGTTTGCCTGTGCGCCGGCATCCCCCTGCTCCGCTAGCTCTAACGTCTCTTCTAATACGTCCGAAGTCTGTTCCTCCTCGG
>CAUZRA010000046.1:0-7985 GCA_963582035.1 Vicinamibacteria bacterium
TTGAACCTGTAGGTTTCTCACCAACACCAAATAAGCCGACCACCGTATCGATTTTGTCCGCGATAGACAACGCTGCCCACGTCACGTTCGCTACGCCGAGATCACCTCGGATCGGCGGTGCGTCAGGCTGAATACCAACAGGTAAATAGTGGTAATAAATAGCTTTCCAGACTTCCTCAGGCTCACCCTGGTCACGAGCATAAATCCCGCCCATGATGCCTTGAAGCTCAGTAAATTCACCCACCATGTCAGTGGTGAGATCCGTTTTGGAAAGTAAGGCCGCACGATGCGCATGTTCAGCTGCATCCGTTTGACCGAGTACTTCACCAGCGATCTTTGAAGCCAATAGAGCCACACGCTCAGATTTTTGTCGATAGCTACCAAGTTTTTTATGGAATAACAGTGTCTCCAATCGGTCAAGACGGTCATCAAGTCGATGCGCTCTGTCACCCTCCCAAAAAAACCGCGCATCACGAAGACGCGCAATTAGAACTCGTTCAGAGTTGCGAGCTATTCGGGCAACATTGTCACGAGGTGTATTGGTTACGGCCAGAAAATTAGCTTTGAGTTGTCCGTTTCGATCGATTACTGGAAAATAATGCTGGTGATGAATCATCGTCGTGGACAGAACCTCATCAGGTAACGACAAAAATTCGTCTGGAAAACTACCTGTTACGACGGCCGGATATTCCACGAGGTCCGGTACTTCATCGAGTAGTGCAGTGCCCTGTCCAAGTGGTGCAACATTCCCGTCTACTTTTTCCGCGCACTTCTTCAGCTTGCTAGTAATACGATCTCGACGTTCGTCTCGATCAATCAGTACATACGCATCCGCCAACGTTTTTTTATAGTCCGCAAAGGACTTCACACAGAGCGCTAGACCCGGCTCGCCGGTCCGGCAGAAAAACCGATGTCCATAGGTGACATTACCACTACGGACAGGCTCAACGCCGACGACATTGACTCCTTCAGTGCGACCGATCACGAAAGGCACGACTTTCCCCGCAAAAAGAAATAGCAACCAGCGAATGGGTCGACCAAATACAAACTCACCATGGCCGTCATCCAATGTTGCGTCCCAATGCATCTGCTTAGGAAAAGCAATATCCCGTAACGTCTCGGCGAAAACATCGGGAAGAACATGTGTTGTTTCTTTTCCCCGCTGCCGTCGGTTATACGCAAGGTACTCTCCCTTGGCAGTCTGCACACGGGAAAGATCCTCCACCTGTGCGCCCTGTTTACGTGCAAATCCCATAGCCGCTGGGCGGGGCGACCCGTCCGGGTCAAATGATGCGCTCACAGGCGGCCCAGTAATCATTTCTTCGAGGTCAGCCTGTCGGTCATGCATTCTTTCGATCGACACTCCAAAGCGCCGGGGTGTATTAAAGGCCGTAATTTGCCCCTCACACTTGATCCGTGCCTGAGTGAGACGAGAATCCAAAGAGGCGACCAAATTGTCGGTTATGACGGGCAACCAGCTTGCTGGCATCTCCTCACAACCGATTTCAATGAGCAACTCTTCGTATTTTTTCGCCATTACTTGTTTGCCTTTTTCGATGTCACACTTAACTCTTCGCCGACGGCTTGCTCGGATGCAACGTGCCCACTAGCAATCGCAACAGCAAGTTTTCTCACACGTAATATGTACGCAGCGCGTTCAGTAACTCCAATACTTCCACTTGCATCAAGAATGTTGAATACGTGGGAACACTTCAAGCAGTAATCGAGTGCAGGGAGTACTAAGTCAGACGCAAGTAATCGCTCGGTAAAACTGTAATAACGGTCAAATAGTTCTCTATGCAAAGAAGAAAACTCCCCACTCGGCATATCGACCTGCCCGAACACATACGCCGATTGCTGAACCTCCTCGCGAAGCCGGACGTCTCCGTATCGAACACCCGAACCCCACTCCAAGTCATAAACATTCTCAACACCTTGAAGGTGCATCGCGATTCGTTCAAGACCGTAGGTTAATTCAACTGAGATCGGCGCCAAATCGAGACCCCCAGCTTGCTGGAAATATGTGAACTGAGTAATTTCCAGTCCGTCGAGCAATACTTGCCACCCAATTCCCCAGGCACCAAGGGTTGGGGACTCCCAATTATCCTCCTCAAAACGAACATCATGCCGCGATGGATCAATCCCACAGGCCTTGAGACTCTGTAGATAGAGCGCTTGCACGTCATCAGGAGATGGTTTCAAGATGACTTGGAATTGATGATGTTTGAAAAGTCTGTTTGGGTTCTCTCCGAAACGCCCGTCGGCAGGACGACGGGACGGTTGCACATACGCAACATTCCAATGTTTGGGACCAAGTACCCGTAAAAACGTCTCGGGGTGCATGGTGCCCGCACCGACCTCAATGTCTAGCGGCTGCTGCAACAAACAGCCCCGAGCCGACCAAAATCTGGACAGCTCGAGAATAAGCTCTTGAAAAGTCATATCTATCGTTTAGGGCACTCTACTGTCAGTAAGTTCACGTAATACCCTCGCCGACTTTAGCTCCTTGTCAAGATGTGTCCTTATTAACAACCGATGAAGCGACGCCAACTGTCGAACTCCCTGAGTAGATAACACAACGTCACCGAGTTGTCCCGGCGTTATTGTTTTTGCTCTCTGCAAAAATCCAAGCGCTTCGGCCGAAAGCCCAACACCGTGCTCCGACGATTTACAGCGCATGCACTCTAACGTTCCAGTCGCAGGAACCATCTGCGCACCATTCGTCAACATTGCCCCGCAACTAGAGCAAGTCGTCGTCGGCGGATAAACCCCTTGTAACCGAAGCAACCAATACTCAAAATAACGAGCGAGCCGGTCAACCGGCACACCAACTGTCGTCGCCTCCAGCACGGATACTCCAAGGCGAAACAATGCGTCTGCTGGATCAGCTTCTAGGGTCCATTCGTCAATCAATTCTGCAAAATAACTAACATGAGCCAACGTCTCCTCCGTCGGCCTCTTCAACGGCGAACAAGTTGGTTCAACGTACTGTAATCTGACCAGGTCACGCTGTTCACGCTCGAAATAAGCAACCCGTCCACGAGTCAGCGGCTCCAATCCCCCAGCGAACTTCGATTTCGGTCGACGCGCTCCATTCGCGACACCGCGACGTTTGCCTCGATCGGCAGTCAAAAATACGACGATCCGATCCGCTTCACCAAGCTTGTAAGTGCGCAGAACGAGCGCGTCGGCGGTATAGAGCGGCATCTGACGCTGGTTGGACCGGCGCCAAAGCGCGCGTCCACACCTATTCTAAACTACAGTAACATTCCTCGCCGGCAATCTGTCACCTCAGGTTACTCACTGCAAATACTGCAAGAAAAACGTCGCCAAACCAAGAAATGTGAAAAATCCGAATACGTCTGTTAGCGTCGTAATAAACACTGAGGAAGCGAGCGCCGGATCGACCTTGAGCGCTCTCAGAGCAATCGGAATCAGAGTGCCCGCAATCGCAGCGACAAGCAAATTGATAAGCATTGCAAGCGCCAAAATACCGCCGATATATGGATTGCCGACGATCCACCATGCGACCAAAGCCCCAGCGCCGCCAAGTACAACACCATTTCCAAGACCGACCAATGCTTCCTTACCGAGCACCCGCCTTGAATTACTCCACGTCAATTCGCCTAGCGCGATGCCCCGTACAATGACGGTCAGTGTCTGAGTAGCGGCGTTTCCTCCCATACTGGCGACGACAGTCATAAACGCTGCGAGAGCGACCACCTCTTCCACAGTAGCTTGGAATGCCCTGACAACTAAAGCAGCAAGCGTGGCGGTGATCAGATTGATTCCTAACCACGGCAACCTTTTCCGCCACGCTTCCATTGGTGACGTAAAAACGTGTTCATCAGCTGCGACGCCGGCGAGTCTGAGAATATCTTCAGTCGCTTCATCTTTAAGAACATCGATCACGTCATCCACGGTAATAATGCCAACAAGTTTATTTTCTTCATCGACTACCGGAATTGCCAATAGGTTGTAATTGGCCACCTCTCGAGCAGCATCCTCCTGGTCAGTGTCAACACGCGCACTAATTAACTCCACAGTCATGATTCTCTTAAGGGGAGTTTCTGGTGACACCAGCAGCAACCGTCGAAGCGACACGACACCGACCAGATGACGTCGTTCATCGACCACGTAAAGGTAGAACACCATCTCAACTTCACGAGACTGCTGCAACGCCATGATTGCTTCACCCGCCGTGAGATCTTCCGACAACGCAAAAACGTTCGGATTCATGATCCGACCGGCGGTCTGGTCTTCGTACTCAAGTAAATGCTGAACGTCGCCAGAATCAGCGCCGTGCATCAGCTCCAGCACTGCGGAGGACAGTTCCTTTGGCAGGTGGCCAACAAGTGCGGCAGCGTCGTCTGTCGGGAGTTCCGTAAACAAACGAGCTAATTCGTCAGGCGGGTGGTCGACAAGAAGCGATTCAGCAACTTCAGGTTCCAGCTCGCTAAGAGCTTCCATACCCAGGCGGCTGTTATGTGCAACGAGCGTATTGAATACGGTACGACGTTCGCTATCCTGAAGTTGGCCTAAAACCTCGGCAACATCAGCAGGATGCTGTTTTTGGAGGAGATTTAACAGGTTTCCAGTCGCACCAATCCGCTGCAGTCGTTTGACTGAATCGAGCACGACATCGATTCGGCGGAGAGGCGGCATGGTCTTTGTCCACGAGGTCAGAAAGCCCCGAGTAAACGTGTTTGGTTGAGGATCGTTGTCCCACTGCTCCTAACACCTTCTCGAATATTACCACGCTAACTAACGCGAAACTCCAATATCACGGAGTATTCGGTCACTTTCTCGCCATCCTTTACGAACACGAACATGCAAATCTAGAAAAACGCGTACACCAAAGAATCTCGCAATCTCTTGTCGAGCTTCGGTGCCGATGTGCTTGATTCGCGCTCCTCCTTTCCCAATAAGCATGGGCTTGTGAGAGTCACGGTCCACAATAATCGAACAATACAACCGCATCAGACCATCCGAATTCGTCTCATCAAATCGATCAACGACTACCGCCGTTGAAAATGGTAACTCCGCTTCCGTTTGATGCAGCACCTGCTCACGAACCATTTCCGCCACAATAAACCGCTCCGGCTGGTCAGTAAGATAGTCATCAGGATATAGCGGCTTACCCTCAGGAAGGTGTTCCCAAATAAGTGATTCCAGACCAGAAATGCCATCTCCCGATAAAGCAGAAATCGGAACTAAACCCACAAAATTACTTCCTTTGTGATAGCGGGCAATAATCGGAAGTAGACTCGGCTTACTGATTAGGTCGATTTTATTCAATGCGAGAATCACAGGAGCACTGGCGCGAGTTACCAAATTAAGTACAAAGCGATCCCCGGCACCGCTAGAAGCCGAAGCATCGACCACCATCACAACCACATCCATTTGTGTAATCGCTTCTACGGCTTGGTCAACCATCCGAACATTCATCCGATGTAACGGCCGATGGATGCCCGGCGTGTCAACAAAGACCACCTGGCCAGGCCTCTCCTGTGTCCCGTGCTGCACGCCAAGGATTCTGGTTCGCGTAGTCTGGGGCTTATCCGAGACAATGGCTATCTTTGTCCCAATAAACTGATTAATCAGGGTTGACTTTCCCGCATTGGGACGTCCGATGAGAGAAACAAAACCAGACTTCACCCTATTTAGTCCGATTCACTGGCAAACGTTGTCGGAGGCGCACCCTATGCACTCGCCGGCGTTCTGCCTCAAGCACAAACACATTCACATCATCAATATCGAAGTTTTCGCCAGCCTGAGGCACTCGCCCCAACCGAGCCAGTATGTAGCCAGCAACCGTTTCGAATCCTTGCTGCTCAATCGTAATACCAAGCCGCTTATTCATATCATCAATACTGACACCACCACGAAAAACAAACGTGCCGGCCGTCTCTTCCACGATCGGATCTGTCTCCACGTCATATTCATCGCGAATCTCACCCACAATTTCTTCAAGGAGGTCTTCTATGGTCACGAGTCCGGCTGTGCCGCCATACTCATCGTGAACAATTGCGCTCTGTACGTGCTCACGCTGTAATTCCTTAAGAAGTTCTGCAACACGTTTCGTTTCTGGCACTGCATAGGCCGGTCGCAGTAGCGTCTCTACGACGCGATCGCTTCCAGGACGGTCACCCAGCGCGATCAGGTCTTTTATAAATACAAAGCCCGTTATCGTATCCAAGTTGTTTTCATACACTGGCAGTCGTGAGTACTGCTCTCCAGTAAATAACTCACGTAATTCATCCACCGTCACATCAGATGCGACAGCAACGATATCCGGACGGGGCGTCATGACCTCGCGAACAAGGGTGTCGCCAAATTCAACGACTGACTGCAATAACGCGTGTTCTTCCGCTTCCTCATTCGCTGAACGGTCACCTTGTCCGGCCGTATCTTCGTAACTACCCTGAGCGCCTAGCTGAGAAGCCACCTCACCAGCCGAGCTTTTTCCACCCCGCACCCATCCCGTAGACACAATTCTAAAAAGCGGCACCGCTAATGGCTGAATTAACCGGATTACTACTTGTAAAGAAGGCAATAGCAACTCCAACACTCGGACCGGATCACGACGAGCGATCCTGAGAGGAATCAGATGCCCACACACAGCCACGTACACAACCAACCCCCCGACGACACCTGCCACCTCCGTAACTCCCTGTGCCTCGCTCGCCAACAGGGTTACTGCAGCAACCAGAATAATGACCACACCTTCCAGGAAGCGCAGTGGCACGAAAAGCCGAACTGGGTTCTCCAGGTAGCCAAGTCGATCGAGCCAGTCGTGTCGCTCTGCATCAAGCCGAAGGGGCAGTCGCATTAACGCGGCAAATGCTGCGGCAATAGTCCCAATGTAAATCGTGACGCAGGCCAAGAGGAAAATCATGAGTGGAATCACTCAATACCCCCACGGCGCCTCAACTTCTGCTCAAGTCGAGCCATTTCACCATTGTCCCGTTCGTGATCGTAACCAAGGAGATGCAAAAGACCATGTAGCGCCAATCTCCGATGCTCATACCCTACTCGGTGTCCAGCATTCCGTGCTTGCCGCTCAGCAACACCAGTCGCGATCACGACATCACCGAGATACTGCTCCGCGACGGAACCGAGGTCAGTCGATTGTTTCTCTACAGGCACCGGAAATGACAACACATCCGTTGCCCGATCGACACCCCTAAATTTGAGGTTAAGTGCTCGCATCTTTCGATCACTCACCAACACCAATGAGAATTCACCTCTAGCTGACCGTGGCGCCACCTCAACGAGCCACCGACGGAGCCGATCAGCCCGGACAGTGCGACCCCGTCCATCCATCACAATGACCTTTAATTGCTTTCGAACCACCGATATACCTTCAGTAATAATCAAGAATCTGCTTAATCATTAATTGTCAGATTTAGACCGGCCAGATTCCACTGATGAGGACAATTCATAAGCTTTTACGATTCGCTGGACTAGGGGATGTCTTGCAACATCACGGTCATTAAAAAACACCACCGACATCCCATCTATGTTGCCTAAGATTTTTAGCGCTTGTACAACACCAGAGGTTCGGCCTTGCGGCAGATCAATTTGCGTTACATCTCCCGTAACAACTGCTTTCGAACCAAACCCAAGACGGGTCAAAAACATTTTCATCTGTTCCGTCGTCGTGTTCTGAGCCTCGTCAAGGATGACGAATGCGTCATTTAATGTACGACCACGCATAAACGCGAGTGGTGCGATCTCAATAAGACCTCGGTCAATCAATCGTTCAACGCGGTCAGCATCAAGCATGTCGTACAGGGCATCGTAAAGCGGCCGCAAATACGGATTTACTTTTTCCTGAAGATCACCAGGCAAAAACCCAAGCTTTTCGCCCGCCTCGACAGCTGGCCGCGCCAATATAATGCGCTTGACCCTCTTTGAGGTAAGGTACGCGACCGCCTGAGCCATAGCAAGGTATGTTTTCCCTGTCCCGGCTGGGCCGATTC
>CAUZRA010000047.1:0-7919 GCA_963582035.1 Vicinamibacteria bacterium
TTACGGAGGAAGAAGCTGCGCAATTTGAAGCGAATCGACTTGCCGAGTTTGAGATCCGTGACGATCAGGAACCGGCGGATATTGTCGGAAATTACAATCAGTTCTGGTTTGACCCTGGCGATCAGCTTAGTGCGACGAATCAGACATCGCTCGTCATTGATCCACCGACAGGACGCGTGCCAGCGCTTGTTGCAACAGCGCAAGCCAAAGCGGATGCGCTTCGCGAACATCGTGAAGGGTCCGATCGGCACGCTCCGACATATGGAGGATTTGTGGATGATCTCGGCGGGGGAATGTTTGCGGTGCGCTGCATTTTGGGATTTAATTCAGGCCCGCCAATGACACCTGGTGGTTACAACCAGAATGTCCAACTCTTTCAGACGCCCGACCATGTGGTGTTACTAAATGAAATGGTGCATAGCTCACGGGTGATTCCTCTTGACGGACGTGCACATATTTCTGACAACGTGCGCCAATGGATGGGTGATTCGCGTGGTCATTGGGAGGGCGACACGCTCGTCGTAGAAACCACAAACTTTCTTCGAGAAACGAGCTTTCGTAATGGTGTTACGACGTCAAACCTGAAGCTCGTTGAAAAATTCACGCGTACAGACGCGGGAACTCTAATGTATGACGTCACCGTTGAAGATCCCAATACATGGGCACAACCGTGGTCGTATCGCATTCCGATGCGTACGAATGCTATGCCAGTGTTCGAATATGCCTGTCACGAAGGCAACTATGGCCTGACGAATATTCTGGCGGGTGCTCGCGAACAAGAAGCCGCGATGGATGCAGAAGATCGGTAAATGAGAGGCTGATTTTTTCGAATCGGAAAAGAGGCGCCATGTCGCAGCCAAGGAGTATTAACGTGGCTACTCGCACAGTCGAAGTGTTATGTGTGGCTCTTGTGGTGTTGACCGTCGGTCTTTCTGCGGAAGACTGGTCACAGTGGCGCGGTCCTGGGCGTCAGGCTGTTTGGAATGAGCAGGGTATTGTTGATAGTCTGCCGGACTCCTTGCGACGCACGTGGAGTACGGAGATTCGCTCTGGTTACTCGGGTCCAGCGGTCGCCGATGGTCGCATTTTCATCACTGATTGGCTGGAAGATCCTGAATCACGGACGTTAGACGGCACCGAGCGGGCGTTGGCGCTTGACGAACAGAGTGGTGAGATTCTCTGGACGCACGAGTGGCAAACCAGCTACCGGATGCTGTCGATCAGTTATGCGGTTGGTCCGCGTGCAACCCCGACTGTTGATGGGGACCGGGTGTATGTTGTCGGGGGAACCGGTCGGTTATTTTGTTTCGATGTAGAGACTGGCGATGTGCTGTGGGAAAAGGACTATGTCTCGGACTATGACACAAGTGTGCCGGTGTGGGGAATCGTCAGTGGCCCGTTGGTGGATGGCGACCGCCTGATTACGGTTGTTGGTGGTGAACCCGACGCAGGCGTGGTCGCCTTCAATAAATACACAGGGGAAGAGATCTGGCGCGCGATTAAAGTTGGATCTGAGATGGGTTACGCGCAACCGGTTATTTATGAGGCCGGTGGCGTACGGCAGTTAATCGTTTGGCACCCGTTGGCGCTAGCATCCCTCGACCCGGTGACGGGAGAAGAGTATTGGGAAGAACGGTGGGATGTGTCGATGGGGGTGACGGTGGCAACCCCTGTCCGCAGTGGTGACTATCTTCTCGTCTCTCAATTTTTTAATGGGTCGATGATGATGCGCCTCAACAGCGACCGTCCTGATGCGACGTTGTTATGGAAAGGGAAGAGTCGGAGTGAATTACCCGGTGAAACCGACACGATTCACGCGATGGTGACGACGCCGATCATTATTGGTGACTACGTGTACGGTGTCGATAGTTATGGTGAATTACGTGGATTGGATGCGCGGACCGGCGAACGGCTATGGATGAGTCCAGAAATGACCGCGCAGGCTCGCTGGAGTACCGCGTTTTTAGTTCGGCACGGTGACCGGTATTTTGTGAACAATGATGAGGGGTATCTCATTTCAGCACAGTTCACGCCGACAGGATATGTTGAGCAAAGTCGCACGCGGCTGATCGAGCCGACGGCCAGTTCTGGTACCCGCACACCGCATGGGAGTATTGCAGAGCGGATTGTCAATTGGTCGCATCCCGCCTATGCGAATGGTCATATCGTTCACCGGAATGATAAGCAGATCATCAGAGCTTCGTTGCGCGCGGTCGATTACTAACGTCGTTGATGATTGTTTGTCACACTGAAAACTGTTTAACTAGTCGCAGATTTAGGTCGGTATCGCTTCGTGGAGGGTTTCTGATGAAAAACCTATTGTTGACAATTGTACCGGTCATGATGCTATTCGGTGTTTCGATTGCTGGACAGCAGGAAGAAACCTATGACTACTGGCAGAACCAGCGTCAAATGGTTCGACAGGGACAGCAGGCGGTTTTCATGTGCAATGGTCTATTTACCTCAAATCGCACATTGGAACAGGTCTTCCAGCAAGAACTAGCCTTTTTACCTGACCCAATTGGAACCGCGCAAGGTGGTGACTATGAGGTCGATTACGAGCGAAAAGGTGTCGTGATTGGCTCTGGTCAGGATGCTCCGAAGATGAGTGCAGCGTTTCGCGAAGGGATTGGCTGCGTGATTTTACCGCCGGACCAGACTCTTGCTGATGTCGACCAGTTGCCAATACTTACGTTGCCGTACCCTGATGATGACCCTGCAAATACACCGTGGCCACAGGGTGACCTTGTCACCTCTACGAGTTTACCGTCTTACATTGATGACGCTGCATTAGAAGCAGCGTCAGAGTGGACATTCGGCAGGGAGTCGCCTGAGCAGGTCACGCTCAGTTTGTTAGTGATTCATCGCGGGAACATTATCCATGAGCGGTATGCCCCTGGTATCGATATGTCGACTCGAACTCGCACGTGGTCGACTGCAAAGAGTATTGCGTCAACGTTGATCGGTATGCTCGTTGATGAGGGTAAGTTGTCGCTTGATGAGCCACTGGGATTTCCGTTTGCGCCTGAGTCGGCTGATGGCGATGACCCCCGTTCGCAGATCACACTACGGCATGTGTTGAACATGTCGAGCGGACTTGAAACGATCGACAATGGTGGGCTTGAGTACGCGATCGGATCAGGGTTGTCCTATTGGGCGGGCGCCAGCTCGGTCCTTGGCGCTCGGAGTCGTGCGTTGATCCGTGAACCAGGTACGAATTGGGATTATGAGAATTACGACACCTTACTGGCCATATACGCGATGAAGCTCGCTCTTGGTGAAGACGCGTATCGCGAGTTTCCGCGAAAGGCCTTACTCGACAAGATCGGCATGCAGAACACCTTGGCGAGCACCGATCGCTTTGGCGATTTTGTTCTAAGTAGTCAGGTCTATACCAATGCGCGCGACCTTGGACGGTTTGGTTTGCTCTATCTGCAGAATGGTGTCTGGAATGATGAGCGTTTGGTGTCTCGTGAATGGATTAACTTTGTTCGCACACCGGCGCCGGCGACTGCAGAATCTGGGAACTTTTATGGTGGACAGTTCTGGTTGGTGCCTGATGGTCGGGATGATGTGCCTGAAGATGCCTATTCAACATCCGGGAATCGCGGGCAATACACCATTATGGTTCCATCCCATGATCTCGTCATTGTACGACGGGGACTCGATTATGGTCGCCAGGGGTTTGACCGGTGGAGCCTTGTCCGTGAGGTGCTCAAGGCATTCGATATTGTTCCTGCGGAATGATTTAAAGGGTGCGACTACAGGCTTTGCAGTTTGCGGCCAAGTTTTGCGACGATATTGTATTCAGCTTTGGTCGCCGGTTGCACAGACAAGCGTGACCCTTTTTGGGTGACCATCATGTCTTCGAGGCCAGGGGTACTTTTCAAGGTTGCGAGGGGTACCGTGTTCGTGAAGACTTCGACAAAGGCGATGTCCACCATAAACCAGACCGGTTTGTCTTTGGTGCTGCGCGCATCAAAATACTTGTGTCCTGTTTTCCATGAATAGCGGTCCGGATACGCAGTCTTTTCGATTTTGGCGAGGCCGGTTACCCCAGAGGGATCAGCATTGGATGCATAAAATAGAACCGAGTCACCAATTTGCATGTCATCCCGCATGATGTTGCGAGCTTGGAAGTTTCTCACACCTTCCCAGCAGGTGGTGTCGTCGCGCTTGAGGTCTTTGATTGTGTAGGCGGTCGGCTCGCATTTCATTAACCAATATCGTCGTGGCATTAATGTCTGTTTCCTCCTTTGTATGTGTAGCATAATCGACGGGTTATGCTAATTACCGGACGATCAGAATTATCCCCGGCGGAGGTTGAAGGATGAAGACAACCGAAACGATACCGATTCGTATGTTGCTCGGTGCCATGGTTGTGTTGGGGGCGAGTCAGATAGTCGTCGCCCAGCAGAGCACGGGTGCCAATGCTGTCATGCCATGGGCGTATGTGCTCAATGATCCTGATGCGGAGACCGGGGAGGCACCAGATCCTGAGGAAGTGGTGACGGTACCTGGGTCCGATGTATCAATGCCGAGGTCGGCGATTAATATCAACACCGGTCCTCCGGATTGGCACCCTGAGGGGCATCCCCCGATGCCTGAATTGGTATCGAGTGGTGGTGGTGAGGGAGTCGTTGCGTGTGGGTACTGCCACTTACCAAACGGTCAAGGTAAACCTGAAAATGCGAGTGTCGCTGGACAACCGTATGAGTACATTGTGCAGCAAATGACCGATTGGCGTAATGGTTTTCGAAAGACTGGCGAACCAAGAATGGGACCGCCATCTTTCATGGAGCGGATCGGTTTGGCAGCGACTGATGAAGAGGCACGGATTGCAGCAGAATATTTTTCGTCGATGTCATTCAGGTCGTGGATTCGTGTTGTTGAGACTGACACGGTGCCGCAGACGCAGTTCGCCGGATGGATTCATGAGGTCATCGAAGGTGGGAGCCTGGAGGCGATCGGTACGAGGATTGTTGAGACACCAGAGGACCTGAAGCGGACCAAGTTGCGCGATGACGCTTCAAGTTTTGTGGCCTATGTACCGACGGGATCAGTGGTGCGGGGGCGGAATTTGGCTGAAGCGGCTGGGTGTGTGGTTTGCCATGGCGAAGGACTTAGGGGGCTTGGTCCGGTGCCCGCTCTTGCTGGTCGGTCGCCGAGTTATATCGCCCGGCAGCTGTACGACTTTCAGCAAGGTACGCGGAATGGCGCATGGTCAGACTTGATGGATACTGCAGTAGCTGACTTGTCAATTGAAGATATTGTGAATCTTTCTGCGTATACGGCGAGTTTGGCACCGTAATTGGGTCAGGGTTGAAACGAGTGGCTAGCGAGTGATTGCTACGCGAAATCCGATAAATGGTCGGCGAACACCTGGGTCTGCACCGCCTCGGGTCGTGGTTCTGACAAGGTTGGGACCATCCGCATAGGAGCCCCCGCGCATGACGAATAGCGAATCTGTTGTGAGGTCTGTCTGCGGGGTATCAGTGAATGGATAGGGAAGATATTGACTGCGGGTGAACTCCCACACATTACCAGCCATATCCGATAGATTGTAAGCACAGTCGTCGCAGATACCGTTTCCAACGGATCGAGTCTCGGATGCATTGTAGTTCGCGACTTCTGGACGCGGGTTATTACCCCATGGATAGGCTCGGCCATCGTTTCCACGAGCGGCTTTCTCCCATTCAGCCTCACTGGGAAGGGTCACACGCCATCCGTTTTCTAAGAGTTGCTGTAGTTCTGCTGGGGTGTTCGCGGATGCAGTCAGGACGCTCTGTAGCCATCGGCAATAGGCCAGTGCATCAGGCCATGATACTGAGGTGACGGGGTGATCGGGTTTGCCGTTCAGTGCGGTATCGCTAATATTCGTTCCCGTTCTGTCCGCAAATGTTGCGAATTGTGCAACCGTGACCTCAGAACGACTGATATAAAAGTCTTCAACCTCGACAACGCCTTGGGCGGCCGAGGCCGACCACCGTTCATTGTCAAAGGCTTGTGAGTCGAGACTGCGGTCACTGCCCATCAGGAATCGGCCAGCTGGTATTTTGACGAATCCGAGTAGGTCATCGTCTGGGAGGTACCATGTGTCGGCTCTGAACCCATTTAATGTTGTTGGAAGTTCTGGCGTTTGTGTGAGAATCGGCCTGTCCGAATTAACCGGCTGACACGCCAGCGAGGCAATGAACGCAAGTAGTGCGACCGAGTGGGATACGCGCGCTTGAAGTGTCATCGTCTGCAAGCAAAGGTCCACTCGTGATCGCAAGCACGGGCGTAGATAGCCGGTTCCGCCATACCCATGAGATTTGCACCGCCTTCACGAAGTAAGAGGCGGAGATCGAGTAGTTTCGGGTCGGCTCGATATCTATTCTCTGACTCCAAGATATTGAAGCATGCAGCCTGAAAGCGTAATTCGCACGCGCGCGAAAAATATCCGAGTGCGAGGTCACGGTCCGGTTCTACGACCTGTCCATTCCTATAGTGGAGACCAAGTTCGTTGCAAGCCCAGGCTGACGCGTCAGCGCAATATGATGCTTCGACCTGAAGAAGGCGTTCGCAGGCCTGACGGCGACCGTTTTCGCAAGCGTCTTCCCAGAACGGCACCGAATCTCCACGATGCCGTCCGTCCGTTGCGCCTGCGAGCGCCATCATCGTGAAAAAAATAATCCAGACAGCGATATGTGTAAGGTTGGCACTTGGTCTTGCAAAAGCAGTAGCAAAACGATCGAATATCGGCCGTGTGGAAAGCGCTTGAACTAGGCGGTCGATAGCTTGGACGCTCAGATTGAGCAGTGGAACTGACAGTAGTTTGTCGTAAAATGTCGGCACACCCAGCCCACCGAGGACAGCGTATAGACCGAATACAGTGGCTCCGTACAAAATGCCGAATACAGTCTTGCCAATTGGTGTCCGTGGAGATGTTGACGGGTCTGTTACGAGCAGATGTAACCCTAAAAAGACGGCACTCGGAATTTCTGAATCAATAAAATAGGGCACACCCGTTGTGGTTGTGTAGAGTGCGCTTAATCCAAATAGGACGGCCGCGGCCGAGGCTACGATGAGTGTGATGGAGAAGGCATACATCACGACGAGGCCGGCGAGAAAAAGGAACAGATAAATCGACGGGGCCAACGTAAGGGTCGTGGCGATCTCTTCTCCCCATGTAATAGGTGTCATTCCGGTCGTAAGAAGGACGAGCGAAAATAGTCCCAGTGAGAATGCGGAGGGGTTGAAGATGTGTACTCGGCGTCCTTCTCGGTTCCACCGAACGAACTCTTTGCCAAGGAACCCAACAGCAATCATGAGGAACTGCAGGTAAAACCAATCATCGCGGAACCAGAGAAAGAGATTGGTGCTCAAGATGATTGGGAAAGGTCCAAAGCCGAGTACGTAGCGCTCTCGTCGAGACCACGTGAGTAACATGTCGAATATGTATGCAAAGACAACTTGTGCCAGGAGTAATGTCGAGTGGTCATAGACCGGGCGCCAGTACCATCCCCAGTAGGCGAAGACGGATAGTTGTACTAACGCTTGAACATAGTGTTGGGGACGTAAATTCGTTTCAAGTGAGACTGTCTGTTGGCGTCGGGTTTGCTTTAGCTTGAGGGCGCCCTGCCATGCGAGTAATGCCATGACGGCGCCAAGGAATGATTGTGACAGTATTGGCGTGGCGTGGACGCGAGGCGTGAAGGACAGCGCGAATAATAGAATGGTTAGGCACAGTGGTAGCGAGAGTGGATGTCTGTAAAGCAGCGAAGGCGATTCTTTTGCCCGTGGATTTCGCGGTATCGGGGAACGATGTTTGGATCGACCGGCTGGCATCGTTGGTGAATCGTGTTACGAAATGTTGTCTTATTGAACCTGCATATTAGTTGTGTAGCGATTTCTTACGAACTCGCCACAGAGTTTGG
>CAUZRA010000048.1:0-7819 GCA_963582035.1 Vicinamibacteria bacterium
ATCGTATTTTCTGAACATTGGCCGTCCAGTCTGAAAGACGAAATAGTAACTGCCATCTGGACTCGTGAGTGGGAGGCCACTGTTAAGCGCCAGATGCACGTCTCGATCTATTTCATGTCCGGTCCGTCGAAATGTGCCAAAGGTATGGTACGGCTGTCCCCGTAAACTGAATTTTGTTATGAGGCC
The DNA here is from genome assembly GCA_963582035.1 of Vicinamibacteria bacterium. Lineage (GTDB taxonomy): Bacteria > Acidobacteriota > Vicinamibacteria > Vicinamibacterales > UBA8438 > DTWD01. The sequence continues at coordinate 187 of CAUZRA010000048.1, forward strand.
ACCAAGCTCAGGTTGATTCATGAGTATGGTATTTCCGCTGAAGACAAGTGACCCCACGCCGTTTAAAACGACATTACCGAGAGTGACACGCGGCGCAGCTTGTCCGGGTATTCGGAAACTATCCAGTTGTTTTCCTGTTGCGTCAAATATTTGAACGCGTTCTCGGCCGCTCGGTGCGTCGGCGACGACGAAACGGTCATTTGGTCCCAAGTCGAATGCACTGGCGCCAAGAATGTGACCGGCTTCAGGACCGATGTTGACGATTTCTGTGGCCGACTCGGACCGATTATTGATGCGATAGACTGATTGTGCTCCACGGTCGAAGACTAAATATTCGCCAGATGAAGATTGTTGAAATACCGAGAGGTCTCTGAATTGACCAACAATATGTGGGGCGAGACCACCGGTAGGTCGAAGAGACTCAAGATGGTGTGATGCATTCGTGGTGACTGCCCACAGGCTGAGAAAAAAGAAAATCGATTGGATGCTGGCAGCGACGAAACTGATAGTGTTGCGCACGGGTCTATTGTGGCGATGTGTTTTCTCAGTACGGTCGCGTTAGTACTTCGCGACTTCGAGAATAGTGTCCAAGACGTCTGAAGCTTGCGGCAGAATCGCCTCTTCAAGTACCGGACTGTATGCCACAGGACAGTCAAGCGCACCGACACGTTTTACGGGTGCGTCGAGTTGATCGAATAACTCGTCAGCAATGCGTGCAGCTATCTCTCCGCCAAACCCACACGTAATCTGGTCTTCGTGGGCGATAATGACACGGTTCGTTTCTTGTACTGCACGCCGGATGCCTTCCCAGTCATAAGGTGCGATCGTTCTCAGATCGACGACGCGCACATCGAGCCCATCTTGACTTGCCCGTTCGGCTGCTTGCAATGTTCGTTGAACAAGTGCTCCCCAAGTGATTACGGTGAGGTCTGTCCCTTCCCGGCGAACGGCTGACCGGGCGAAGGGCAAAGTGTAATCTGGCCCAGGGTAGATGTCTTTATTGTAAGTCTGTCTATATAAGTGCTTATGCTCAAGAAACAGCACAGGATCGTCGCAGCGAATCGCCGTTCTGAGTAATCCAGCCGCGTCACTGGCCGTTGAGGGGAATGCAATGCGTAGCCCTGGGCAGTGCGCGAAGATGCTCTCTCCAGATTGACTGTGGTACAGGGAGCCGCCTCTCAGGTACCCGCCGATTGGCGCACGAATTACTACGGGACAACTGTAAGCGTTATTGGAACGGTATCGAATCATTGTCAATTCATCACGGATTTGCATCATCGCAGGCCATATATAGTCAAAAAACTGGATTTCGACTACTGGCTTAAGTCCGCGCAGCGCCATGCCGATCGCGCGGCCAACAATGTTTGCCTCGGCTAATGGCGAATTAAATACGCGGTTACGTCCGTATTCACGTTGTAGTCCAAGTGTTGCTCTGAAGACGCCACCTTTACCTTTTACCTCGTTCAGAATTTCTGCCCGGCTCGCGTCAGCGACATCTTCCCCAAATACAACAATTCGCGTATCGCGCGCCATTTCATCAAATAAAGTTTGATTAATAGCTGAAACCATCGTTTCAGGCTGTCCGTCAATAGTCGCTTCTGTTTCAAAAATACTCGAAGTTGGATCGACCGTTGGTGAGTAGACATACAGCGCAGCGGTCGATGGATCTGGCTTAGGTGCAGAGATCGCGAGATCTGTAGCTTCTTGAACTATCTGGTCAACATCAGATGCGATGGCGGCGAGGTCTTCGTCGGTGGCATATCTTTCTGTGCGAAGAAAATCTGCGAATCGACGAAGCGGGTCTTGTAATGACTCGGCTTTTCGCTCAGCGGCTGTCTTGTAGGTGCTTTCGTCATCTGACATCGAGTGGGAGTATGGGCGTGTGACCTGTGCACGTACTAGAGCTGGTCCGGAGCGTTTCCTAGCGTAAGCTACCGCTTCGGTCATCGCACTCATACTCTTTATGCCGTCGGTGCCGTCAACACGTATAACTTTTAAATGAGGAAATGATTCAACGAGTCCCGCAATGTCCCCGCCTGGTGTCTGAAATTCGACTGGTACCGAGATCGCGTATCCGTTATCTTCTACGAGATATACGATGGGAAGCCTGCGGTTACTGGCGGTATTCAGCGATTCCCAAAATTCACCACCGCTCGTCTGACCGTCACCTAGCGTTACCAATACAACTTCATCTTGTTGATCTGAAATGCTTGCAGCAGATGTCGCAACGTTCTGGAGCAGGTCACTAGCTTCTGCTGCGCCAACTGCGTGGAGACATTGAGTAGTGCAACAGCTCGATGATGAAACAATGCGAAGTTTGGTCGACGACCAATGCGTCGGCATTTGCCGCCCGCCTGAATTAGGGTCATCTTTTGATCCAACAGCATTCAGAAGCATGTCGGAAGGGGTGATGCCGAGTGTGAGGCAAAGTGCGCGGTCGCGGTAATAAGGGAAGACCCAGTCTAATCCAGGCCTTAGTGCTAAACCTGCTGCAACCTGGATAGCTTCATGTCCAGCACCACTAATCTGGAAGTAACTGAGACTTTGATTCTTCAGTTGCAACTCTTTGTCATCAAGACGACGAGAGAGCAACATAGTGCGATAAAAGTTAAGTAGTTGTTCGTGGGAGAGTTCTACGTTTTCAGAATGACTGCTGGGTTTGGCAGAAGCAACATGGGTAGATGTTCCGTTAGTGACAGCCGATGGCTTCATGCTTCAACATCCTTATGTTGATTTGAGAGGAGGGTCTTTAGGGCCCGTAAATTGGCTCGCACGGCCCAGCAATTATAGCACCGAGACTTTCGTTCGCAAGAGAGATAGTTGTTACCCATAACCTGTTATATTGCAACACTTAAGGCCTTCATTTTGAATGCCGAGATGCGAGGTATTGATGACGTCTCGTTTGGTTGTCCATCGTTGGGAAAATCTTGATTTAAACAAGATCACAGAGATGGTTTCTCGAAAGATTGTGTCAGCGAATAGTCAGGTGGTTAGCCAGGTCTACCTAAAGAGAGGCGCACATATTCCTTCATACATTTCTGAAGGTGATCACAGTATTTATGTACTTCAGGGATTACTCAGGATGGTAGTCGACGGCAAAGAAATCGTCATAGGTGAAGGTGAAATAGTCCAAATACCTGTCTGCGCTATTCGGCAAGCAGAGGCTCTCGACGATACATTTGCAATTGAGTTTGTAAATTCTATCCGTCCTACGTGATGACTATCTAACATTCCTCTGGTGTGGACGGCTAATCGTAGAACTTGTTGTTCGAATAGCGCCTTTCACTAAATCAGTGAATGCGGTCGTCCCAATCATTTCGACGCCCTGGATACACGTCGAAGCGTTTTTTGAGTCGTCCCATTTTCCATTTGAAGTATCGGTACTTAATGTCCGCCATAATCCCGAGGCGGCCGAAGCCAATCCGACCAAGTGGTCGGCCTCCAAAGCGCTTTAGGTAGAGGTAGCCGACGACCAAGCCGCCGAGGTGTGCGATGTGGGCGATTCCACCACCACGTGGTACTGAGAGGAAGGCGATTGTTCCGATAATCATTACGAAGTACTTTGCGGGTACTGGAAAAAGGAAAAACATCAAGATCGGCGTTTCTGGGTAATAAAGAGCGAAAGCGACCAGTAAACCGTAAATTGCGCCGGAGGCGCCGATAGTTGGTACGAGATAAGTTGGTTCTGCAAAGGTAAACGGAAGGAGTCCAACCGCAATTGTGGCTAATCCGGCACCAATTCCCGTAACGAAGTAGTAGCGAAGAAAAAACTGCTGTCCCCAGATGCGTTCTAGCTGTACACCGAACATCCACAGGATCAACATATTGAACAAGATGTGGGTTATTCCGCCATGGAGAAACATGTAGGTGACTGGTTGCCACACCCACATTCGTGTCAATACAAGTTGAGGTGTTAGCCCGAAGATACGGGTTACAAACTGGAATAGAGGCGGTACGAGGGCGGTTAGAAGGAAAACCCCTACATTGATCCAGAGCAGCATTTTTACGGCCGGGCTCATTGCACCTGGCCCGAATGAGTACTGGCTGCCGCCATAGTAGGGTTGCCGCATAACAGAAATCGTACTTTACTTTGCCTTTGACGATTTTGATTCTTGACCTAACTTTCCAAGTAATTGGTGCCATGCGTGGTCAAGTTCATCTAGTTTGAGGAGACGACCCGTGAGGATCAGGAGTAAGACTGCCACTCCAATGCTAAGAATGACCGCACTCAGTCGCATCAAAAATCTATCGTCACCTAAAGTTAACAAAAGCCATGAGTGCGTAACGCTCGCTGCGAGCCCCATAATGAAAGATGCTACCGCTACTTTTCCGAATGTTGTGAGGATCCGCTTGATATCCAGTCCGCCTATGCGAAGGTTGAGTAGTGTGAGAAGCGCCAATGCATTAACGAGCGCTGCAATAGAGGTGCCCAGGGCTAACCCTTTGTAGCCAATCAAATTTACGAGCAGTAGGCTGAGTGCAATATTTAGTACAACAGTTCCCATACTGATATAGGCAGGTATCAAGCTGTTGCCCAGAGCGTAAAAAGCTGGTACGGCGATTCGAACGGCTGAATAGCCAACAAGGCCAGGTGCGTAAAAGAGGAGCGCCGCTGTTGTCGCAGTTGTATCGATGTCGGTAAAACTGCCACGTTCAAAGATCAATTGGACAATTGGCTCTCCGAGGACAATAAGGCCGATGGTTGCGGGCACGTTAAGCATGAGCATCAATCGAAGTGCTCTGGAGACGGTTTCACGCATGCCTTTGAAGTCTTCGTGTGCTGCATGTCGAGACACGGTCGGCAGTGCGGCGGTTGCGATAGAAACGCCAAAAAGTCCGATTGGCAGGTACATTATCCTGAACGCATAACCTAGCCACGACACCGCGCCGGTTCCTTCACCCGTTGCGAGTACCATGTTGACTAGTAAGTTGATTTGCACGGCCGCACCGGCCACAGTGCCTGGTCCCATCAAACGGAGCACTTCACGGAGTCCAGGATCCGTCAACTTGAAGCCAAAGTGAAAACGAAAACCTTCTCTGTATAGCGATGGGCATTGGAGTGCTACTTGCCCGATTGCTCCGGCTAAGGCGCCTATGGCGACTGCTACGATTGGATCTAGACCCAGCCCCGGCATCATCGGTACCAGCAGGGCTCCACTTGCGATGATGCCGACGTTATACATTGCTGGAGAAAGTGCTGGTATGAAGAATCGATTGAGAGAATTCAACATGCCCATGATTGCAGCGGCGGCGGCGACAAGCGTTAGAAACGGCATCAAGATGCGTGTTAATAAAATTGTCAGTTCAAGTTTTCCTGGCACATCTGCGTAAGCCCCGGCGAGCAAGCGAATAAGTGGTTCGGCGAAAATAATTCCGGCGATCGCGATCACGCCAGTTGCGACGATCAATACACTTAGGAGTTGATTTCCAAGTTGCCATGCATGTGATTTACCGTGTTTCGTCAGGTGGCGTGTAAATGTTGGGACGAAGGCGGCACTCATTGCACCTTCGGCGAACAGATCTCGCATCAAGTTGGGAATTCTGGTCGCGACATTAAATGCATCCATGGCATTGCCAGCGCCAAAGAGGTACGCAAGTAATTGATCTCGAACAAGACCAAGTAGTCGGCTCGTGAGTGTCGCGGTGCCGATAATGCCTGCCGACTTGGCAAGATGCGAGGAGGCCGAGCCGTCGCCTTCTTTTGATGACAGTACCGCGGATGAGGCGGTTTCCCGACGGGTCACTGGAAACTCAGCGTAGCATAGGCTCGACAATGACAAACAGAATCTAGTCGATTGTTGCCTTGAACGACTCTGAGATTCAACGACATGAACGGCAAAACTAATGCAAATAAAAATATAGCCAGCAGACCGTTAGTGCGATTCGGATCGTTGGAGACGCCGATAGGACCTGTATTTGTCGCCATTTCTGATGATGGATTATTCGATGTCACTTTCGGTGTTACCGAGCAAGTTCGATATGTTGCACGCCTCAGAAGTCGCGTGGTGAAGGCTTTGCCGGACCGGCGTGCTGTTAGTGGTGTGTTGGACCAGTTACATAACTATTTTTCGGGACATTTGACTCGATTCACGATTCCTTTCGACTTAAGAGTGTCAACCGATTTTACTTATCGTGTCTTACTTGCTACGAGTCACATTCCATTCGGAGCAACCGTTAGTTATGGCGAAACTGCGAAGCGCGTTGGTTCACCTGGCGCGAGTCGAGCTGTTGGCGGTGCACTCGGAAGAAATCCATTGCCTATCGTTATTCCATGTCACCGAGTCATTTCTTCCGACGGCGGAATTGGCGGATTTACTGGTGGGGCAGCGGTCAAGAAAGCCCTGCTTCGGTTGGAAGGCCATCTAGTTTAATAAAACGTAGAAGATATAGAGTTGTCGAATGCTCTAATCTAAATGGTCTTCATATGGGTGACTACACGATCAAGAATGTCAGACAGCGATAGCGTAGGACTCCATCCTGTGAGCTCGTTAATTTTTTTGATATCGGGTACCCGCCTTGGCATATCTTCGAATCCTGGTTCGTAGGCTTCTTCATACGGTACAGTCAAAATTGGTGACGTGGTGCCCGTAAGCTCGATAACGTGCTTTGCAAGTTGCAGGATGGAAACTTCTTCAGGATTTCCGATATTGAAAATATCACCAACAGCCTTGGGTTGGTTTAGCAGGGACAGAAAAGCACTAACTACGTCGGTGACATCCGCAAAGCTACGTGTTTGTTCCCCGGTTCCATACACCGTTAGCGGCTCACCTGCTAGTGCTTGTCTGACGAAGTTCGGTATCACCATGCCATAGCGGCCAGTTTGCCGTGGGCCTACCGTGTTAAACAAGCGCACGACAATAACGGGAAGTTGTTTTTCTTTCCAATAAGATAAGCCAAGAAATTCGTCCAAGGCTTTACTGCAGGCGTAAGCCCATCGATGCTGGTGAGGGCAGCCTAGCAATAAGTCCGAGGTTTCGCTAAAGGGAACTACGGTACGTTTTCCGTAAACTTCGGACGTAGAAGCAATAATGACTAGTTTGCCTTTTTTGCTCGCATGTCTGAGTACGATTTCCGTTCCGTGTACGTTCGTTTCAATCGTTCGAACGGGAGCCTCCATGATTAGCTTGACGCCTACAGCGGCTGCTAGATGAAATACTGCGTCGCAGCGATCAATGTGTTCAGCCAGGATGGCTTCATTGAAGATAGTGTCGATTACGTAAGTAAAATTTGGGTTTGACCTGAGATGGTCGATGTTTTCGACCGCCCCTGTCGAGAGGTCATCTATTGCAACGACTTGATGACCTGCCTTTAATAGTCGCTCCGCTAGATGGGAGCCGATAAAACCTGCACCACCAGTAATGAGTATTTTCATCGTAAATTACGTCGCAAATCTGAAGTTTATGATGTCACCGTCTTGAACGACGTATTCCTTACCCTCGAGTCGCACCTCGGCGTGTTTTCGACACTCTGCAACAGAGCGTCGGGTGATTAGATGATCGTACTCGACAACCTCTGCCCGAATAAACCCTCTAGAAATATCAGAATGTATTTCACTCGCTGCTATTTGTGCCACTGTGCCTTCAGGGATAGACCACGCACGGCACTCATCCTCTCCGGTTGTGAAAAATGTCAG
>CAUZRA010000049.1:0-7802 GCA_963582035.1 Vicinamibacteria bacterium
ACCTGGTTCCATGGGGACTGTGTAGAAACGCCACTGCAGGGCACCAGTTTCTGGGTCAAACGATTGCAGGAATCCAGGAGCATCGAGGTCGTTTCCGGTGCCGACCAGCAGGTGGTCTCCGACCACAATTGGAGCCATCGTTGAGAAATACTGTTCTTCGAAACTCGAGATCTCGACGTGCCAGTTTTCTTCGCCCGTTTGTGCGTTAAGAGATACCAGGTAGTTATCTACTGTTTCGAAGAACAGCGAGTTCCGCCAGATGGCCGCACCACGGTTGCCGATATGCGGGCCGCCCCGTGTTTTCCAAAAATAGTGCCACCGTTCGCCACCGTCGCGCGCATCGAGGGCCCAGACGTGGTCCGGTGCGGTGACATACAGTAAGTCACCGACTTGGAGGATTGAACCCTTGATGCGTTGCCCGCCGATCGTAAAGTCACCTGTTCCTTCACCACCAACGAAAGTGGGGCTGTTGGGACCGTTGAGGGACGGCATTCCTGTGTTCATCTGGCGTGTCCATGCCAGTGTCAGGCGTTGCACGTTTTCCGTGGTCACTTGCTCAAGCGCACTGTAGCGCCGACCGGTGTAATCACCTGAGTATGTAGGCCACGAGTTTTGTAATGGTTGAAGCAATGTTACTGGGTCAAGCCCGTCTTCTGACTGACCAATAATTCCCACAGGGACGACTAGAGTGACGACGAGAGACAACACAAAACGGAGTGATTGCGTAAGAGTCATTTCAAAGTCGCAAGATATGCGGTGACGTTGTGAATATCGCGGTCAGCATAGAGGGGTAATAGTTCCGTGTGACGTGCCAGGGGGTCATCCACCTCGATCCGCGGCACGCCTCCTCTCCGACTGAACGAACGATGTTGTCCGTCTGTCGTTGTCAACACGAGAAGAAAGTCGTTCAATCGCTCAAGGTGTCCTTCAATGTGTTCGCCAGACGGCGAGGTTACGACCACCGTGACAGGCGGTCGTGTTGATCCACGGGTTTCGCCGCGCACCCATGTATTCTGTAATTCTTTCGCGTTCGGAATGCGGGTGGCAATACCGCTCAGATCCCCGGTTGCGGAATGACATGAACCGCACATTGTATTGAAGTAACGCTGTCCTGCCGACGAATCTCCCACAAGAATGTCGAGTTCGATTTCGGCGCCGATCGGGGGACCGCCCTGACGGGATGCCGTCGAAAGCACACTGTGTATATAGGTCACAATGGTCTGTGCGTCATTCTCAGAAAGGGGTTGCGAAGGCATGTTTCCACCGCCAGGACTCGATTGGCCATCTCGGATGATCGGCCAAATGGCTTCGCCAGCGAAATCGCCGAGCACGAGCTGTGAACGCAGTAGATTTGGGCCTCCGAGGTCGCCACCTCTCAGGTCCACGCCATGACAAGCTCGGCAGTTAATTCCGTAGAGAGCCTGCCCACGCTCGACTTCAGCAGGGTCTGCGGTTGGACGCTGAAGCGCCGGGTACAGACCCTGGTTTTGCGCGGAAATTCCAGGCGCAAACAGACAGATCAGGACGGCGGTCATAGTAAAGCGCTCAAAGGGACTCACCACAGATATGAGTGTATCAGTCGTTCTGCGGGTAAGTCCGCACAGAATAGAATGACAGGGACCCGAACCTTGAGTGTCCCGATGAAGCGAGCATTAAAGACATTCGTAATAATCGCCATTAGCTGTGTGGCGGTGGCCGAAGCGCAGTCGCAGTTTGGGGATTGGGGACGTCGTGAATTGCCCTACCAGGGCGATGTCACGTTTGTCCGGCTGCGTTGGCAGGGCGGTACACACGGGGTGCCGGTTTTTGCGCGCGGTCCGAATTTCTGGCTGCATGAGTTTCCTCGCGCCGAACAATATTTAATGACGTTACTTAAGGATTTCACCATGGTTGATACTCGCGTTGACGGGAGCTTGATTCTGACGCTCGATGATCCTCAGCTTTTCAAGCATCCCGTTGCATTGATGCAAGAGCCAGGTTTTTGGATTATGACGGATGAGGAAGCGAACGCACTCCGAGCGTATCTGCTCAAGGGGGGCTTCCTAATCTTCAATGACTTTGAAGGGCAACAATGGGACAACTTTGAGGCACAGATGCGACGCGTGTTACCGACAGGGCGTTGGGTTCCCATTGATGAAACACATCCGATCTTCGATTCATTTTTCCATGTCGAACAAATCTATCTACCCAACCCGTTTAATCATCATCTGGCCGGTCTTACACCGGAGTATTTTGGTTTATTCGAAGACAATGATCCGACTGGGCGATTAATGGCAATTGCGAATTACAACACGAACCTAGCAGAGTACTGGCAATCGGGTGGGTCTGGATTTTTCCCAATTGAACCGATGAACAACGGGTTCGAACTCGGAATCAATTACATGATGTATAGCTTAACGCACTGACGCTGGCGCGTTGTGTTGTCGCTACCAGAGCTAGCGCTGTGAACGAGCAAAACGTTGAGGTTGCGGTGATACAGGCGTGTGCAGAAAACGGGATGGTCGGTACCGGTCGAGTACGGGCTTCTCCGACCACCCCGAAACAATGATTCTGTTAGTCAACAGACATAACTTTTTGCGTGTTCTTCCGGCGTGCCCCCGCCATGATGCCGGTCATACCGTAGTTGCCTTCGTGACAGGCGTACTCAAATAGCACGCCGTCCGTCCGGCGCATGGGGATCGCTGCTGACCAGGACTGAGTGTAGTTGTTTGTATCCTCGATGGTGAACTCATACATTACGGTGTCGGGATCAAGACGCGTAAAGCGCTCAATCAAGTATGTGTCTTTTGACGAGCCCGCAAAGTTTGTCTCGCGCGCGAAGTTTTTGGTTTCAACTACAAGAGAATTCCCTTCCCAGTGGCCACGGGAGCTGCCGCTCCATTGGGGCACCTGCAGGTGCGGCTGCTCAATAGGAATGATTCGGACGTTGTGTATGTGTTCGTTGACAAGTGCTACATGTCCTGGAGCTTGGAAGATATGGACATTGTTATTGTAAGAGCCAGGTCGCATCGGGGGGCCCGCGTTTGAGCCCATCAAGCAACGGTCTGTGAGGCTCCGGTCGGTGTAGTGGTCAGCAAAGCCGTTACGAAGGTTGAGCCGACGGATTTGGCTATATTCCCGATAGTCGGGGTTGTAAGGAATTCGGCCATCTGGCGGGTCAGTTATCAGCGACGTCCGTTTATCTGAGGTCAGTTCGATTCCACGCTCGTACCAGAATTCATTGTACGAAAGGACGCCACCCTCAGATCGAGATTGGTAGCCTGCGCTCGGGGCTCCATCGACCGGGTCAAATAAGTCACGGTTGAGTCGCACTCGTTCCGATGCTTCGAATTGCGCGGCCTCTTCTGCGGAGAGTGTCGCTTGCCCTTCGAGTCTTGACGGGCGCTCAAGCGGCGTCAGAGTGCGAAACGTGAAGACGCCAGAGATGTCGGGTTGCCCATCCGGTGTGCGCCTGGGTAGGTCCGAGTTGCCAGACTGTGCTACAGCCAAAGTAGGCGCGACCAAGACGGCGACGAGTACGATGAAAAATCGATGATTCATCAGAGACCTCTTTCGATTGTTTAATAGAGGCTCATCCTACCTGAAAAGCTCACAAAACGCGTGTTTTGTGAGAATCGAAAGAGTCGATTGAATTTAACGACCACTGCACGGTTGACCAGCCCAGAAAATCTTCGTGTCTCGGTATCTCTTTGCTCGTTCAGGACAAAGAAGAGTTCACTTCCGGGTCTGTATTCCCGACGAAACCTAATGTTTTCGAAAACGGCGTTCAGGCTGGAGTTATATTGAACCAACGCACTGGTGAACATAAACGTTGTCATCGTCGAAAAGAATCCAGACCTCGGTTTTTTAGTTGCCGGTTCACCCTCTTTGGGGTCGTTCTGGATGACATCGGACATCGAGGCAATCTGCGAATACACTGGTTCGTCAAGGTTGCCGTCGATTTGGATTGCATCGGCGATTCTGACCGCCCGTGCCGTAGCTCGACCTTGGGCATCACGGTTTGGTGACGGCCGGTGTAACCGGAGGGGGCGGGCCGGCACTTCCCGTGCTATGAATTTGGGCTATCGCGTCACTACATCCGACAAGGATGCGCACGGTGCAGAGGACGAGGGTGAAAGTGTTGAAACGAGACAGTATCGCCACGGAGCCAGTATTTACGGTTCGCTACCGCTGTCTTTCTCATCTAGCCGAGCGAATTCAAGAATGTTGGTCATGCCAACATTCCCTTCGTGACAGGCGTACTCAAACATCGGACCCTTGCTCGGTGGCATTGTCAGCGATGCGGTCCATGGTTGAGACCAGAGTTCGGGGTCTGTGAACGACACTTCGTAGCGCAACGTGTTCGCATCGACCCGGGTAAAGCGTTCGGCAAGGCGCATGCCCGACAGAGAGAGTCCCCGGAACAGCTGACGAGAGTCAAAGTCTATCGTTTCAATAACAAGAGTATCTCCCTCCCAGTGACCACGAGAGTTGCCGAGCCATTGTTTTAGTCCTCGAGGGGGTTCATGGGTTTCACCGAGGGGAATAATCCGATACTCGTGAATCATTTCGTGGAGCAGCATTACATAATCCGGTGATTGAGCCAGATGGATATTCTGGCTGTAGACACCTCCAAGTCTGGGGATACCTGCTGTTAGGCATCGCTCCCAGAGGTTTCTGCCTTCGGGGCCGTCAGAGTGTGGTGCCGGTCGTGAACGGCTCAGTGCCCTCGCGTGTTTGGTGTAAGGGATCTTGCCGTTACGCGGGTCGGTGACCATAGAGGTTCGACCATCGGACAACCCGCGCTCCCACCAGACGGCGCGCCGTGCTAACGCGCCATCGCTTGCACGTTGCAGGGCATTGAGTTCTGCGATTTCGTTGTCGTCCAACCGCTCGCGTCCCGCATGGTGGTCAGGTCGCTCAAGCGGTGTTGCTGTTCCATGGTTCCATATTCCACTGAGGTCAGGGCTGCCCCATGGCGTACGAAGCACGGATGATTGTCCCAGTGCGCCATGGGGCACGATGGTAATGGATCCGATAGCGATTAAAAGACTTATGCGGTTTAGGCCCATAGCAAAGGGTTTCTGTATTCTTATCTAAAACGTGATGTATCGTACTTCTGTTTTACGTGATGGGCAGGATGGGGATAGGATTGCCTCGATCGTCTACTGAGGAGAGGGCAGAATGAGTAATTATCTAAAGGGTATTGGCATGGCGTTTCTGTCGTTGTTGTTGGCGACAGTGGTCGCATGCGGCGGTGCAGCGCCGGCGCCGGCTGAAGAAGCAATGGCAGTAGAAGAGGACGCTGCCACCAACACAGGATTTATCGATCGGCAATTGCCGAATCCGACGTCAGAGGTTATGACACAGTGGGCAGAACTTCCCGATGGTCGCACATGGGGTTCGACAGCTGGGATCGATATTGGCCCCGATGGACACGTCTGGGTTTATGACCGCTGCGGTGCTAATGGGCTTGATGGTGGGTGTGAGGCCAATTCCGATGTCGACCCGATTTTGAAGTACGACCGTAACACGGGCGAGATGCTGGCTAACTTTGGTGCAGGACTCTTCGTGTTGCCGCATGGTTTGCACGTTGATGATGATGGCAATGTGTGGGTCACTGACTCTCAGGGCAATGAAGCGGGAACCAAAGGACACCAGGTGATTAAGTTCAGCCCGGAAGGCGAAGTGCTGCTGACATTGGGTGAGGCCGGGAACCCCGGTAGTGGTCCTGGTCAACTCAACGAACCGTGTGACGTCATCACGGCGCCCAACGGGGATATCTTTGTGTCGGATGGTCACAGTGGGCAGAGCCCGGATCCCCCAGAGGGGAGGACCGGACGAATCTTGAAGTTCGACAGCGAGGGTAATTTCATCAAGGAATGGGGTGAGATTGGGTTCCGACCTGGTCAGTTCCGGACACCTCACGCCATGGAGTTTGATTCGCAGGGTCGTTTGTATGTGGCTGACCGAGGGAATCACCGCATCCAAGTGTTTGACCAGGAAGGTGAATTGCTGGAGATCTACCAGCAGTTCAGTCGTGTCAGTGGTTTATTCATTACGGCAGACGACATGCTCTACGCAATTGATTCAGAATCGTCGGAAGGCAATCACTACGGCTGGATGGATGGTGTTCGGATAGGTCCGGCAGGGGAAGACCTGGTGACTGGATTTATTCCTCCACACATTCCTGCTGAAGGACGTGTTTTGCAAGGTCTTGCCGGTGAAGGTATTGCGGTGGATGCAGACGGCAATGTGTTTGTAGCTGAAGGCCCGGCCTCACGCCCATTCGCCGGCGGCGGAGTGACGAAGTACGTCGCGGCGAACTAACAACGGCTTGGCAGTGAACTCTGGAAGGGCTCGTGGGACATCAAGTTCCACGAGCCCTTTCTTTTTCGTTACTTCCTGCGACTAACCAAGGTTTGAGCGGGGGTTAGTAGATGACGAGAAACGTTCCGTCTGGTTCGGCGACGACGGCCGGCAGGCTCCCGTTAGGGATTTCTGAGTCGGTGCCGGTGTCGCCAGTCGGTTGGCCTGACCTGTCGAATTGTTGCCAATGAAATGACCCGCCGGCTTGCCAGCTAATTGCATCACCCCAGACGAGAAGAGATTCTCCGAAGTGATTGACGGCGATGCGTGGGTTACGTCGTCGGGCTTCGGCTGTCCCACTTGGGGACACGGATTGGTCAAGGGAGTCCGTCGTTGTGAAATAAACCTGCCCTTCTGTTTCCCAAGCCACGGTCATTCCCGTTGGGCTATTCGTGAGCCCTGTTGTTGAGATCGGGCAGGCATTGATTTCCCAGAGATCGATTAAGTCGTCAGAAAACGACGCCCCTCGATCGTGGGAGGCTAGCAGGCGTTGGCCTCGACGGATGTTGTTTCCCGCTCCTCGGTATGAAACATAGACCGCCCCCGCATCGTCCGTGCGAGCGTGCAGGGCGCAGCAGTCACAAGCGCCCTCGCTTGCCCGATTAATTGGGCGGGCTGGTGTAAACCGTTTTCCGTCGTCATTGGACATGGTCATGAAGACCGAACGTTCAGATTCCGGTGGTTCGCCGGTATGCCAGAACACATACACGTTACCAACGTCGTCAGCGGCCACTGAAGGACCGGCCTCTACGCCTTTTCCAGCGGCAAGACTGAATTGTGGCTCGAAGGCTGTGCCGTCATCGGTGGTCCGTGTGTACAGAAATTCTGTTCGATTGAGTTTGAACCAGGCAACATGAACACGATTATTTTTGCCGAGTGCGAGGTGGCCACCATCAATCGGGCCGATGCCAACGACCGTGCCGGGTTGACTGTTGACATAAATAGGTTCAGACCACGCAGTCGCGCCCACTGGTCGTGTGACGTAACGTAGGTCTCCCGAACGCGGTTCGCCTTCAAAATAAATCACATGTACAGTGCCCGCACCATCAATGACAGCGTGTGGGAGGCGTCCACCTTCAGGCAATCGAAGCAGGTTGACCGCATCGCTTAACGCCGTCGGACCAGCTGAGCAGCCTGTGAAAAGCGCGGCTAGCGTTAGACCAAAGAGAAGTTTCCAGGCCGTCATTTGTGTCAGCCTATCAGGGAACTGGACAAAGACCGTATAATCCCGCGATGGTGAGCAGGGTACGAGCTCTTGAAGCCTGTGTAATTGGTCTGGTCGGAATTGGCATCGTGCTGTCGGCACAGTCCGAACCTCCTGATGCCGCTCAAACTGCGCGCTCTGCCTACTACCATACTCGCGCGCGCCTTGCGGACGACGAAGCCGCGTTTCGCGTGTATCGACCCGCATATTCTTTCTGGCAACATATCTTTACGATTCCCGACGGTAGCAT
>CAUZRA010000050.1:0-7786 GCA_963582035.1 Vicinamibacteria bacterium
TGAAACGACTGCCGATGAACATCCACAAATGGCTCTCGCTCGCCGCCGGATTCGTTCTCACCAGTTCGACGACATCTCTATCAGCTGAAGACTGGCCCCAATGGAGAGGCATCAATCGAGACGCAATTTGGAATGAAACTGGCGTCGTCGAAAGATTCCCGGATGACGGGCTCACCGTGAAGTGGCGTGCACCGGTGCGTGGCGGGTTTGCCGGGCCAGCCGTGGCTGATGGACGTGTCTTCGTACTCGATTATCAAGAAACTGCTGGAAGCCGAACCATGGATGGTCATGAACGACTCGTGGTCTTTGATGAAGAAACCGGAACCGTGCTCTGGCAACAGGAGTGGCCGGCAACGTACCGTAATCTGCAATTTAAATTCGCAACCGGACCGCGGGCGGTTCCGACTGTAGATGGAAACCGCGTATACACCCTCGGCGCCGCCGGTATGCTGTCGTGCTTCGACACTGAGACCGGTGAACTCTTGTGGCGCGTCGATACCGTGACTGACTACGACGCCACAGTTCCCGTTCAGGGCACATCGCAAGCACCGATCGTAGAAGAAAACCTGTTAATTGCTGCGGTAGGTGGTGAACCAGATGCCAAGGTCGTCGCGTTCAACAAAGTAACCGGAGACGAAGTCTGGCGATCTTTGGACAACATCTCAGAAACTGGTTACTCAGCACCCATCATCATTGACGCAGGTGGTGCGCGACAGCTAATTCTCTGGCACGCGACCGCGATCACTTCGCTCAATCCGAAAACCGGAGAAATCTACTGGAACCAAGACTTCACCATTGGCGGTGGCATGGCCATCACCACGCCAGTCCGCAGCGGGCGGTATCTAGCTGTTAGTCAGTTTTTCAATGGGACGATGATGCTGGCACTAAATCCAGACCGGCCGGACGCGCGCATGCTGTGGAAAGGGCGAAACCGCGGCGAGTTACCCGACCAGACAGACTCGCTCCACTCAATTATTTCAACACCTATTGTTGTCGGCGATCACCTCTACGGCATTGGAAGTTACGGTGAGCTGCGAGGTATTGATGCGACAAACGGTGAACGATTATGGGAAAGCGACCAGATGAACGAACAGGACCGCTGGGCAACCGCATATTTCGTGCGTCATCGTGACCGTTACTTTGTCGTGAACGACAGCGGTGAATTAATCCTTGCTCGGTTTAATCCAGACGGCTACGAAGAAATTGACCGGACCCGTTTACTGAGACCGACCACTCGCACACGCGGTGGTATCTCTGGTCGATACAGAGATCGGGCAGTGCTCTGGGCGCATCCAGCATTTGCCAACCAGCATGTTGTCGTACGCAATGACGAAACAGTTGTGCGACTCTCTCTGGCGTCCACGGACTATCAGTAAGGTCTAAACGACCAAGCCACTAATGGCCACAAATGCAGATGATCATCAGACCACACTGACCTACCTTGGTCATGCGTGCATTCGTGTCGAAATAGGCGGCACTACGATGCTCATGGACCCGTGGCTTGTGGGACCCTCAAATGGTGGTGGGTGGTGGCACCTCCCTGCAGTTATGGAAACGCCGGAATCACTTGGCGCGATCGACTACATAATGATTTCACATGTGCATGATGACCACTTTCACATGCCATCGTTGGAACGCCTTCCCAAATCAGCGACTGCAATCGTGCCGTACGGTTTAGACCCGTGGATGGCCGACGCACTTCGAGAATTGGGATTCAAGCAGGTCATTGAGATAGAACACGGTCAAACGTTATCTCTCCCAAGTGGTGTCGTCGTGGAAAACTATCAACACGGTCGAATCGACAGTGCCTACTGGTTGCGATACGGCGAAGATACGATTTTGAATCTTAATGATTGCCCGATATCCGAATCGTGGCTTCGAGCGTGGCTCTGTCACCATCCGCGTCCCGATGTCGCGCTCGGGGCCTTCAGCTACGCTAGCCCGTATCCCGTGTGTTACGACGTACGAGGACAGGACCGCGAACGTCTTATTGCAGACAACATCTCCGAGGTTCTGGATAGTTTCGCCAGAACCATGGGCATTCTCAAACCGCAATACGCCGTGCCGTTCGCTACGCAGTATGGGTTCTTTCTCCCAAGCTATGAGTGGATGACCAATCACATCCCAACGCCTCAGGCTGCCATCGAAGCGATGGTGAAACAGTCCCCTGACGTAAACGGTGTGCTTCTCAATCCTAGCGATCGTCTCTCTCTCAAAACTGGAAAGATGGCATCTGGCTCAGTATTTGACTGGAGCGCCCGCGATCGAGAAGCCACTTCTGAAATCGAGAGACGACGTGAGGAAATTGGTAGAGTGATAGGCGAAGAACAGAATCCCCCCGAAGACTTCTTCGATCAGTTCGCTACGTATTTCAAACGAATCATTTCCCGAAATTGGCTACTGCGCCGAAAGCTTCCGAATCAAATTGCTTTCTTAGCAGAACCGAACACCGACTGGTGGGTGATCGATTGCAAGGCCCGGCAGGTGTACTCGAGTCCCGGTGAAGATCCAGGCGTATCCGTAACTATTCGTTTACCCGAGTCGCTATTATTCGCAGCCATTGACGGACGGCTTCACTGGGAAACGCTGTACTTATCCAACCGGCTGCACGTGACCCTTGACAAGCAGCAGCTTGACCGCGAGTGGCAATTCTGGCGCATGTTGTTCAATTTCCCAGATGGCATTGTTCGCGACCGACTCACGCTGTTGTCAGCCCGCGGTCGCCGCCTGCTCCGACGACGATACCCGGAAGTAATCCGTCTTCTTCGGGACCGGATCACGCAAGTATCAAATAGAGAACCTTACGGTAACGAATCCTCAGATTCTTCATCGGAACGCGCGGTTTAAGGGGTTACGTTTCGTCCGTGTATCGCACCGTTCAATTCAGAACATCCAATAAATAACTAAACTTTAGAATCAGGCTTCTACCGGTACCAACCGGTACATAATCGCTAATACCTTCGATATCGTTATACACAAGAAACAATCCAGTGTTCGCATCTCGAAGCCAACCGAACCGTAAATTCGAAGACCACAGACCCGCGCTGTCATTGTGTTGCATCAATCCTTGAAGAAAGAGTCTCGGCGAGACGTTATACCCAATTCGCGCACTCGTCAGGTTCGTGATCGTGCTGCCTGCAGGAAGGTCAATATCATTGCGGCTATAACTCAGTGACAGATTTAGTGTTTCGTTATATCGCAACCGGACGGACGGACGAACCGTCACAATGTCGCCTCCAAACAACCCCCCAACAGTACTACTAACACCGAAACTAATGGGCGCCGAGCGATTGTAGTTAAATGAATAATTAGTTTCACTAAAGTCATACCGACCCGGCACGATCGGTATTCCAGATATCGAAAATGCACGAAACACCTGCTCACTCTTCACGTCATACCACGCGCCCGTCGACGAACTATCCTCAAACTCTCCCATGAAATGTAGATGAAGAAAGGACGTTTCCATGACACCGTCAAAATTCCAAAAACGCGTAAAGCTCATGTGTGGCGTCAATTCTTGAAACTTCAGGAACCCGTCTGGCCGTGACGTGTTATTGATCCCGAGGTCATACTTTCTAAATCCTCCAGTTCGGCGCACAAAGCCGACTTCCGGATTAAAGTCTTCCCCGTTCTCTTGATACCCAGTAATCAGCCGCCATGACTCAGAACTGTAATTACCAGACACATTCAACGCATGATCTCGTCCCCGTCGACCAGGCGTCTCCGTTCGACCAATAAATCCCTGCACTATTGCATTGTCACCAACCCCCCAACGACCATCCACGGCATAGGTACGGTTGTAATCATCTCGGCGGGCTTGTCGGCCTGTTGCAATACGATTGACGAATAGACCACCAACACTCGATCGATTTGGGAGTTCACGCCTCGCACGGGCGACCGTGAAATTATTAGCAGGCGCGATCCCGTCGAGATCTTCCGTCTGCATATTGAGTAACCCGACTGTGGTCTTGTCCGTAATTTTTCCAGATAGACGCGAACCAGCCAAGATTGGAGTCTGTTGTCCCGTCGCGCTGATACCGATCCGACGGCTAAAAAAGAGTTCGGTTTGGCCAAGGTCTGGTTGCCGCGCAGCTCCTTCATTTGAAACGGTAAACGCCCCTGCATTCTCGAGAAAGAATGGCCGCTTCTCAGGGAAAAACAAATTAAACCGATCTAAATTGATTTGCTGGTCATCGACCTCAACTTGAGCAAAATCGGTGTTGTAGGTGGCGTCCAAGGTCAAACCTGGTGTCACGCTGTATTTCAGGTCCAGCCCCATATCCCCGGTAACAACCGTACGCCTGCTTGGGATACCGTCTCGCTTGCGCATGGCACCAACGACATACGGCGTCAACTGGAGATTTCTTGCATTGCCAGCCGGTGTAACTAAACCTTCAAGTTGCCCGGCCATTGATAACCGGTACAGGTTGTATTGGCGGGGCAAAGCGGCCCAATACGCTGTTTCATTGCGCCGAGGAAGATTGCGCTGAAAATTGACCCCCCAAAGTTGTTGCGTGCGTGCTGGAAATCGGAGTGTTCGAAATGGGATCGCAAACTCCGCACTCCACCCAATATCAGACACCAAGGTGCGAACCTGCCACGCACTGTCCCAATTAAGATTGAAACCTCCGCCGCCACCTCGGGAAAATCCTCCACGGCCCCCGGAACCGAACAAGCTACGGCTACCACCTTCATTAATGACCTGTCCGTCATACTCCTGGCCCGCAGGTGTTGTACCAAAAACAAAACCATTTTGCCGGTCGTGAAAGGTATCGAGCACGATTTGGATACTATCCGTGTTATTCATCGACGAATCGCGACGACTATCGCTCACAACAATCGATGAGGGGTCGCTGTCATAACAGACCACCCCGATAAACAACGTGTCGGAGGTAAAAGCGACACGGATTTCCGTCCGCTCCGTTGCTGGTTGACCATCATCCGGTGCACTTTGCTGAAAGCCAGTGGCTACGGACGCATTTACCCACGCCGAGTCTGCCAGCACATCACCATCCAATATCGGTGGTTCTTCGATGGCCACAGCAGTGACAATAGGCCTCCCCCCTTGCGCACTGTTCGTCGACTGGCCTTTGACATCAATGACCGAGCCAAACAGCACCACACCGCTACAGACCACAACTAGTGAGTAATAGCGGGTTCTCTTAGCCACGGTGAACATGCAGACGTCCAGTCAATGTTGTCTACTCAGGGCAGGCACTAGGTCGCTGATATGTTTGGCCTGAACGGCGGGTAAACTGCAAACGGAGATGAGCCTTGTAATTGATTCAACAGTGCCAAAAGCGAAAACAATAACGTAAAATCAAGCCGGGCGCAGAATTCACGGTTACCGCAATCCTTCTGTAGTAAGCACCCAGCCCACGAGAGCCGCTATATTTAACTATAGCTAGGAGTGGTGGAGGGTGGTTTACACTTTCCGCTGGACACCTGACGAGGAAAACAGATGTTCTTGGCAACTAACAGAATGTAAGAGCGCCCTCAAATCTGATGATCTATCTAACGAATTTGTGGCATCTCATGTTGGAGTTAGCACCATGGCTCTTTGCTGGTACTGCCGTGGCCAGTCTGCTGCACGTGTGGCTCCCAAAAAATTTTTTGAGTGAACGATTGGGCGGCAAAGGCATGGGACAGGTATTCCGGGCGGTTGCCTTCGGCGTGCCCCTTCCACTGTGCTCGTGCGGCGTCATTCCAGCGGCGATATCTCTCAAGAAAGAGGGCGCCAGTGATGGCTCGACCGTCGGGTTTTTAATCTCAACGCCTCAAACGGGTGTCGACTCTGTGATGGTAACTGCCTCAATGCTTGGTTGGCCTTTTGCGATGTTCAAGGTAGTCGCCGCATTGGTCACCGGCCTCATTGGCGGCTTTCTGGTCGACCAGGTCAAATCCGACAAATCCTCCACAGGCCATGCTCTCGAAAAATTGCATGACCACCAAAATGTGACGGTAAGTTGGCGCGAAGCACTCCGATATGGCTTAGATGAATTGATCTATCCGATATGGCGCTGGCTGGTGATTGGCGTCCTGATCTCGGCCACCGTCACGACCTGGATTCCGCAAGACCAATTCGCAACCTTGACTGCCGGTGGCATATGGACGCTACTGCTAATGGTCGTCATCTCAATCCCACTGTATGTCTGCGCCACAGCGTCGGTTCCAGTCGCAGCAACATTAGTTGCATCTGGATTTCCAGAAGGTGCAGCACTTGTTTTTCTCATGGCGGGTCCGGCAACCAACGTCGCCACCATTGGCGCGGCGTACCGTGTGTTTGGAACACGAATCATGACCGTCTATTTATGTACGGTATTTGTAGGAAGTATTGGTTTCGGATTGTTGTTTGATGTGTTTTGGGCACTCGAAGCATCAAACATGACTATGGACCATGGCCACGACTCTCTCTTGGCCACTGGTAGTGCTGTTGTGTTAACGGCTCTTTTAATATGGTACGGCATTCAGGACTTGCACCAACTGATCCGACCAAAAGGACCAAGTGGCGGGCAAGAAACTGTCGCCCTTACGGTCTCAGGAATGACCTGTGGTGGGTGTGTCAAAACACTGACGTCGTCTCTCCAGTCCGTGGACGGCGTCGAACGGGTCGACATAGTACTCGATACGGGTCGAGCTGAGATCTACGGGGTTCGGTTAGACCGAGATGCTCTTGAACATGCCGTACACAAAGTAGGCTTCTCCCTGTAAAACGAAAGAGTGCCAAAAGCACCGTAGGAAACCAACCACACCTAGCCAAGCGCTCCGAGTAAATACTGCCTGAACGCTTCCGGTGCATAAAGTAAGCGTTCGAGTTCCATTGACGGCAGTCTGAACAGTGGTGTGTCACGTGTGATGTACCGTGAAACAAATGGCGGACCACCATCAGCCTCATCGGGACCAGGCGCATTCACAAAATCGGCATAGCGCTCAATCTTTCCATCAATTTCACACTGGCTGCCGACTATCCACAGCCGACCAAGTTTGTAGCGCGTTTTGGCTTCGATATCGGCCACGGTTGACCATGTCGTACCCGTACTGTTGCCAGTAAATGCAAAATACTCAGGTCTGATACCAAGATGCTGCTCCAGTAACGCGTCATTGGTTTCCATCTCAGCCCGCACTAGTTCTCCAGTCGGGTCAGTAAGCGATAGCTCCGATAAATTTGGATGCGTATGAGTGTGGGCCCCGATCGTCCAACCAGACATCATCAATTCGCGAATCTGATCCCACGTCGCGCACGAAGACTGACCCGCCTCGATTGGTGTGCCTCCACAGACATCCTGGAAATATCCCGTATTCACAAACAAGTTCCCCGTAAAACCGTACTTCTGCATCAACGGGAACATTTCCTCAGCAACACTGGCAACCGGGTGATCGACATCGATCATCAGTGGACGTTCCGGTAAAGACTCAGCCCCTGTTAACCACAGATAGAGCTGGTCATAGTTGATCGTCGTGAAACCAAGCTCACTAGAAATTTCCAAGTAATGCTCGAACCGATCCCGTGTAAGACGATCCGTGATCCCGTGACACATCGTTACTGGAATTCTTACGTCGCGCTGTCGCGCGTTGTGATTAGTATGGAATCCGAATACAACAGACGGCCTTCTGGAAGTGACACCCGTCGCTAGCACTGCCGAGCCGAGAAATCGACGCCGACTCCATGTCATTTTCTTCGCCATACGAATTCTTTCGTCTGCGCTGCCCCATGGTGTTATTCAGGAAGCGCCAAAGCGATCCACTCACTCGCCATGTCTTCCCATCCAACGGCCACGACGATGTA
>CAUZRA010000051.1:0-7535 GCA_963582035.1 Vicinamibacteria bacterium
AAAGGCAGAGCAGAACATCCTGCCTAGCAACGAGTCATGGTACTGTGAATTGTGACTTCTAAATCGCCACAGAATCCTCCGAAGTTGACTGATTTAAATGATATGTATTTGGAGGAACTTCAAGTGGCACGTCGATTAGCCCGGAATACGATCACAAGTTACGCCCGTGACATCCGTAAACTCGAAGATTTTTCGCATGTGAAGCAGAAACCAAGTTCGCGCTTGACTGCACAGGACCTTCAAGAATTCGTAAGAACCTTGAATTCCACCGATTTATGTGCGGCTTCTGTTCGCCGGGTGGTAGCCTGCACGAGAGGCTTCTATCGCTTTCTTTCGCGTGAGGGCCACATTGAAAACAATCCAGCAGCAGATTTGGCCGGCCCCCGTACTAATTCACGGCTTCCCAAGGACCTCACCTGGGACGAAATAGAAGCCTTGATCAATCAACCGGATACGAGGAAACCGATCGGCATTCGGGATCGAGCCTTATTGGAATTGCTTTATGCGACCGGAATGCGCGTCTCCGAGCTTCTCTCATTGCGTCCGGAGAATCTGAATCTCAAGCGTGGCTACTTGGTCTGCCTCGGAAAGGGCGACAAAGAACGGATGATTCCGATTGGCGAGCAGGCGATTTTTTGGGTCACCAAATATTACCAGGACGCCCGTTCAAAATTGCTCGGCAAACGCATCTCGGCATCACTCTTCGTAACGTCCTGGAGTCCAGTGCTCAGTCGGGAGAAGTTTTGGAAGAAATTAAAACGATATGCACTGGATGCGGGCTTAGAGCGGAACGTTTCTCCGCACATGTTGCGCCACTCATTTGCGACACATCTTCTGAAACATGGAGCTGACCTAATCTCTATCCAGCAGTTACTCGGTCATGCCGATGTCTCCACAACACAGATATATACGAGCATCATGAACGTGCGCTTACAGCAGATCTATAGAGAAACCCACCCACGGAAGTAATTGACCAAGATCTTAAAGGTTGTTAGCGTAAGGGGTTGCAGTCAGCAAGTACTGCCTTGGTAGAAGTAGTCAATGGAAGGAGAGTCGTGTAGATGCGACGAACAGGTCGGTATTTATTTACGTCGGAATCAGTGACAGAGGGACATCCTGACAAAATTGCAGATCAGGTGTCAGACGCTGTATTAGATGCGGTGCTCAAAGACGATCCGAACGGCCGCGTTGCATGTGAGACCTTACTCACCACTGGCTTAATCGTAATGGCGGGAGAGATCACCACGATAAGCAAACCGAATTTCGTAGATGTGGCGAGAGATGCAGTGCGAGAGGTTGGCTATACCCATTCAGACCAGGGGTTTGACGCGAATACGTGTGGTGTCGTGTCAGCTTTACACGCCCAGTCCGGTGATATTGCAATGGGCGTAGACACCGGCGGCGCAGGCGACCAAGGGTTGATGTTTGGATACGCTTGCAAAGAGACAGACGAGCTGATGCCTTTGCCAATCATGATGTCGCACCATCTTGTACGCGGGCTTTCAAATGCCAGGCGCGAAGGTCGACTGGAGTACCTCCGGCCGGATGGAAAGTCACAGGTAACAGTCGAGTACGAAGGCGACACCCCAAAGCGTATAGATGCCGTCGTAGTATCAAGTCAGCATAGCGACTCGATTTCAACCGAACAATTACGTGAAGACATCGAACGTGAAGTAATCAGAACAATTGTGCCTGCAGAATTGATGGATGCGAATACAAAGGTCCATATCAACCCAACGGGCCGATTTGTAACGGGTGGCCCTCACGGGGACGCAGGGGTCACGGGACGAAAAATCATTGTCGATACCTACGGTGGAATGGCACCACATGGTGGTGGCGCGTTCTCTGGTAAAGACCCTACAAAGGTCGATCGCTCTGCGACGTATATGGCCAGATATATTGCAAAGAACTGTGTCGCCGCTGATTTGGCGGATCGAGTTCAGGTTCAGTTGGCGTACGCAATTGGTGTCGCAGACCCGGTTTCTGTGCTTGTAGAAACATTCGGCACAGGAAAGATTGATGAAGTCAAAATCAGTGACTTAGTGAGAGAACATTTTGAACTGACACCAAAGGGCATTATTGAAACGCTTGACCTCAGGCGACCGATTTATCGTAAATCAGCTGCCTTTGGTCACTTTGGACGGACGGAACCAGAATTCAAGTGGGAGCACACCGATAAAGCAGACGGTTTGCGTAACTCGGCAGGGCTGTAATGGCGGGTGTTTCGCATTACTCTCGTAGACGAGCATTCGGCACTTTAATTTGATCGTTCAACTCTTGTGGTAATGAGGGAGTATGCCGCACGGGAATCATCGAAGAAAAACGGCGGCCGGCGTGGTCGCCGTTTTTCTTTTGTTTTATTGGACACTCCCGAATGAATCGATTGAGGTCGAATCTTCGGTTGGCAGAAACAACCAGGTTCGTGGTGTCTTTCACGTACATAGTACCGAGTCCGATGGTGGCGGCACAGTCGAGGAGATCGCGAACGCTGCACGCGCGGCAAA
Organism: Vicinamibacteria bacterium; assembly: GCA_963582035.1. Taxonomy (GTDB): domain Bacteria; phylum Acidobacteriota; class Vicinamibacteria; order Vicinamibacterales; family UBA8438; genus DTWD01. The sequence goes on from CAUZRA010000051.1 coordinate 2,505, forward strand.
TCTTGATTTTGTGATTCTGGCTGACCACGGAGACGGCACGAAAAGTAACTCACCTCGCTACATACACGACGTGCTTATTATCAGTGGGATCGAAATCAGCACGGATACCGGACACTACATCGCTGTCGGCATGCGTCAGGCGCCCTATCCGTTAGGAGGGGACGCGAAAGGCGTCGTCGAAGACGTTCGACGACTGGGAGGCCTAGGTGTTGTGGCCCATCCGTATTCGCCGCGAGAGGAGCTCAGCTGGCAAGATTTCACGTTACCAGTGGATGCTATCGAGTGGATCAATGGTGACAGTCAGTGGCGGAGTACAGGCGTTTTGTCATTACTGTCTGCTGGTCTTCATTACTTTTTTCGACCGGTAGGAAGTCTGACGAGGGTTCTTCATCGGCCCACCGATGCAATGAACATGTGGGATGCGATGGCCTCGAACGCTTCTGTTGTCGGCCTGGCCGGATTGGATGCTCATGCTCGACTCGCAACCGGTAGTGGTGACGAAGGATACACCGGAGGCTTCGTATTTAGATTTCCATGGTACGAAGAATTATTCCGATTGTTCTCGATCCAAGTAAACCTCGATCGCGCCCAAACGGGAAACGCGGGAGCAGACGCGGTTAACCTTCTGACCAGTATTCGAACCGGCCAGGTCTACAGCAGTGTGGAGGGGCGTGCCACACCAGCGGAAGTTACTTTTTTTGCCAGTCTGTCAAATGGAGACATCGTCAAGATGGGGGATAGAACTCCATCTAACCAAGAGCTCCAACTCGTCGCAAAAGTAAATGGACCTAGTGGCGCAGCGATACGTTTACTGCGGAACGGAATTATTATTTCTGAGTCAACAAATTTTGAACTTACGTATAGCGTCAATAGCTCAGATGCTCCAGCGGTCTATCGCACAGAGGTATATCTTTCGGAATTCGCTGAAGAAGTTGACTTGCCATGGATCGTGAGTAATCCAATCTTTATTGGCAGTCGCGAAACGGAGAACTTGCCCTCGACACCGTTTCGAGAGAGCTACGGGGCCAATCCTAATTCCTGGCGCATGGAACAGCATACCGACGCCGAAGTCACACTTGACCTCAATGACGACATTCTTGAGTTGAGCTATACGCTAGGTAACTCACCAGCGACCTATGCGGCAATGGCCTACGACATCGGGACAGAACGCATAACTTCAGATGTGTCTATCGACTTCGTGGTACGGGCATCGAAACCCATGCGCATCTCCGCGCAGCTACGACGCGGGGCAGGCGAAGATTCCCGCTGGCAACACTCTTTTTATGCAGACCAGCGCGATCGACGTGTACGGTTACCCGTCCGCGACTTTACTCCCGTTGAAGCCCCAAATAGCGGACTAGAAAGCGTGTCCGGTGTCGACAGTCTGTTATTTGTTGTCGATACTGTCAATTACCAAAGAAACAGTTCCGGAGAACTACAGATTTCAGGACTCCGCCTCGGCGAGCAATGAATCTCAAATCTGGGATTTGGCCTCAGACCAATAACTTAGCCGATTTAAACAGGCCACGGTTTTTGGAAGACATTCGAAGAGCAATTACGCTTCGCCGTGAGCAAAACTCGAGTGTATTCGTGGCAGGCAAATACCACTCCAAATAAATTAAGTCCTGGCAGTCAGTAGAAAATAACCGGCTGATGCGCCGAATAAAAGATTAGGCGCCCACGCAGCGAGAGCCGGATCCAAAACGCCTGCACTACCAAATGCACCGAATACACTCAAGATAATCCAATAGCTAAACGCAATCCCTATCCCAACGCCAACACCGTATAGGGCGCCCCTCGGACCAGTAGTCACCGCAAACGGAACCGCGATAAGCGTCAGAATAAACGTAACGAATGGAAATGAGACTTTTCGATGCAAGTCCACAACAAGACTCACAACGTCAAAACCTCTATCGCTAAGATCAACGATATACCCAGCAAGTTCCTGATAACTCATTAGATCAGCCTCAGGAGTCTCGGCAACGAAAAAATCAGGGGGCGCTAGAAATGCCAAAGTTTGATGTGTCGCCGTCTCATACGTAGTCGTATTCGCGACCAGATCGAAGTCTCGACTCCAAACGTTTTCGCCTTCCCAATCACTTTCATATTCTGCGCCAACTGCATATGTCCGTCGATCCAGTGCCCACGCATCATTACTAAATTCGTACACAGATAGATTCGTTAAACGTTCGGCGTTGGGATCGAAGTTGAGATAGTGATAAATATCACCAGTCTCAGTAACAAGCCATTTTCTGTTCAGGACGTCAATCGTTTGACTAAGACCTGTCCGAATACGATGATTCAAATCTTCTGCTCGTCGATTCGATTCCGCAAGGAACGTCTCACTCATCAGGAAAAGACAACCACTCCAGACAAGGCTGAACGTAAATATTGGAAATGCCATCCGATACAGACTGATCCCACAAGCTTTCATCACGGTTAGTTCGCTGGTCTTAGTAAGCGCGCCAACGGTTACGAGTGTCGAGACCAATGCAGAAATCGGCAATACGTAGTACATGAACTGCGGTGTCGCATACCAAAAGTATTCAAGCAACATCAAACCAGTCGTTTGTCCTTTAAAAAGTTTGTCTGACAAGTCTATAAAGGTCGCAATATAGAAAATCCCAAGTAAACCTATAAACGCCAAGAAGACCCACGTCAGATAAAATCTCGTGACATACCAATCCAGCAATTTAATGCCCGAGAGCCTTCCAGGCGATAGTTTGACGAGTGGGGCAGTGCTGTTATCGACGTTGTCGCTCTGTACATCGTCGACATCAACTTGATGTGGACCACGCTGCAAAAGAAAGGGAAGTCTGAAACGACGTTCAACAGACCGAGAGCGCCAGACAATGAGCAACATCCCGGCAAATCCAAGTAAGACATTCGGAATCCACATGGCAAGATGCGGCGGCATCAGTTGCGCTTTAGCCATCGCTTCGCTCGTATACATCACCACGTAATACGTAAAAATGACACCAATCCCAAGCGCAAAACTCGCGAGACGTCCGTCTTTTCGACTAGTCACACCAAAGCCAACCCCTAGCAAGGCAAAAACCAGACATGCGATAGGAATCGAAAACTTTCGGTGAATATGCATGATGGGTTGATGGGCTGATTGGCCCATCGACGTCATCGTCGTAGCCTCCGCCTGCAACTGGGGAATAGTTAATTCAGCGAGACCTCGTTGAGGCCCTGAACGAGGAAACGCTGTTTCAGCATTCAAGCCTATAACCAATTCTTCAAAGTCGTGAACCTCGTACTCTCCAGGAGCCGAGGGATCACTTCTATGGCCCGTGCCATGTTCAAGCACGACGTCTACAGTCCTATTTTCACGATCAATTGCTACGCGACCTCGCTCCGCAAGATAGACAGTAGGCTGGTCGGGGTTAGAGGTATCAGCCAGAAAAACCTGTGCCCAGCCGCTACCATCTAATGCAACCTCTTGCGCGTAGAGCATGACGTCTGGAAAGTCATCATGGAAAACTCTTGGCCTGACTTCGCCTTCGGCGCGATTTGCGATGGTTGTGTAGCTAAGATCTCGGAACGCTTGATTCGCATCCGGAAGAGACACAACCAGGATGTAGCACGTGACTGCGGCACCCATCGTGGCTAGCACCATGACAGGTGCAAGAATCCTGGAGATGCTAATACCGCACGCCTGCATCGCAACAGTTTCCCGATCACCAGAAAGCCGACCCATGCCAATCAGTATGCCAACGAGTAGGGCCATCGGGATCGTCACCCCGAGACCTTGCGGAAGCAGCGTGAGCATCATTCGAACGATCGTAAAACCGTCCACTCCCTTTGCAATTAAGTCTTCCGCCACTTCCATAATTGGCGGCAACATCAAAAGAAATGTAAGGACCACCAGACTCAGAACGAATGGGGGTATGACTTCACGAATGATGTATCGATGAATAATGTTCAAGCTCAAACTCTGCTCTTAATTATCGGCGAATCCTGAGCGCCTGAGTAATGGAAAGAAAATAAAACGCCTCGGGAGCAAGATTCACCAGAGGGCCGCACAAAAGCGCGATCTTTACACTTCGTTCACATCAATGAATGAATATCCAAAAAAGAGCAGAAATACGGCGCTCTTGCCGATGGGTCTGATAATAGATGTTATGTGACCCTTTTGTTGAAGACTCAGTCGTTCTCGCGCAGGTCACGAACTATCCCCTCGAGAGTCTGAATAAGCTCTTCCCGAAGAACCCTGGCCTTCCGAAACGTAAGCCGCATATTGAAAGCCTTACTTGGTGCCCTGAAGCTATAAACAAAAGGTTTCGCCTTTGCCGAACGCCGCTTAGTCGCCGCCGAAACCTGCCTCGCCCTGGCTCTGGTTACGCCCCCGCCCCTCGTTAGCTTCTCAACGAAGGAGACCATCTTCTTGGAATCGCCTTGCCTGAGAATCTCCAGAAGCAATGATTTCGATCCTATGTCAGCCAGACGACAAATACTCTTCACCTCATCAGGCATGGAATGAAGATTTAGAGATTCCGTAATAGATGACCTCGATTTACCGAGCCGCCTCGCTAACTGCTCATGCGTATGGCTATACCGATCGGCCAGCATGAACAATGCCTCCGACTCCTCTAAAGCACTCAATTCTTTGCGCTGAATATTCTCGATGAGTGCAAGCTCGATAACCTCAGAATCGTCAACATCCCTGATAATGACAGGAACCTCTGATAGACCTACACGAACAGACGCCTGATATCGTCTCTCTCCTGCAATAATCTGAAACCTGCCCCCTAACTGCCGAACAATTAAGGGCTCAATCACACCCTTCTCTGCAATAGAGGCCATTAATTCCGACAAATCTCCCATGACTTGCCGCGGTTGGTCAGGGTTCGGGTCTACCTGCTCAATAGATATTAAACGCCCAACAGGAGCACCAGAAGAAGCCGCCAGGGTCTCTACGTAATGCTCATCGTGGCGCATCTTCATATTCTGCGGGAGACCTCTCCTAGGCACGATCCATCACCTCCTCGCACAGACTGTAATAGTCGGCGGCGCCCTTAGAATTGG
>CAUZRA010000052.1:0-7453 GCA_963582035.1 Vicinamibacteria bacterium
TCCAAACGTATCCGCTGCTTTTGAACGTGTCCACTGTGGAAAACCTGGATCTTTATTCAAAAGACCGATCGCCGTAACGTCATTTACACACGTGCAGCCAAACAAACACGCTAACGCGCCTTCCGGGGACACATCCCGACACGTATCACCAATAACAAGACCTAGTTCGCCTTCAAAAATAATTTTACCGGTGTAGCGTTTCGGACGCGTAATCGGCACGCCGCCTTGATGAAGCGACGTATTAACCTTGATGAAATACAGCGGCTCTTCCGGAACGCTGCCTCCGGCCTTTTCTATAAGAGCATGATAATTATTGGCAAAACCAATAATTTTCCCAGGCGCAACGGGGGGCAAAAATGTAACGTCAGCCGGCTCCAACACCTCACCTGTCGGCTCAGGACTCTGAAACATGCTTCCGGATTGAACGACAACAATATCGTCATTCAGCGTTCCAACTTTCAGCGTCCCATCATGTGTAAACCGCACCCATTGCATCCGCTACTCCTCCAAAACCTGCGTCGACTTTCTGTCCAAAGAACGAATCTAAGTCAATTCGGTTATCGCGTTCTCCATCTGGTTGACGGCGGACTCCCACGTCTGCATCGTTGTTGCGTATCGACGCGCTGCCTCAACGCATCGAGTACGCATCGTCGTACCCTCACTACCGTTAATGAAAGTCCGGATGGCGGCCGACAAGGCGCCTGCATTCCCTGGCGGCACCAACAACCCTGTTTCGAGAGGAACGGTGTCTGGAATCGCTCCACCAGTCGTACTAACGATGGGTAGCCCTCGGGCAAGAGCTTCCGTTAGTACCATGCCATAACCTTCATAATGCGAAGGCAATACGAACACGGAAGCTTGCCGATAAAAGCTATCGAGCTGAGCCGAATCGCATTCACCAACAAACTCGACTCGACCCACTAACTCACTATTCTCGATCGACCGAACCACTCGTTCTGCATACGACCGATCGCGAACAAGGCTGCCAGCACAGACGCAGTGCCATCTATACTGCCTCAAAGACGCTAATGCCCGCACAAGGACATCGTGACCCTTTCGAGGAATAACGGTACCAACAACCAATAGTTCCGGCGGAGCATCAGACGCTGGTCCTTCTGCAAAACCAGCTTTATCAACGCCAGGCGTAACGACTCGCACTCGTTCCGAACTCACACCGAACCGCTTGAGCGTGTCAGCGGTAAAACGACTCGTCACGACAACACCAGCAACGGCACTCAGTGACTGACTTTCGTACCGCATCAACAGGTCGCGCGTGTCCGCCGACAATCCTGTCTCATCAGACAGGGGATGATGGATCAGAGCAACTAGGCTGAGCCGTTCCCGGTGTCTCGATAAGACATCCGGACAAACACCAAGCGTCAAACCATCAAGAATGACACGTGAACCATCCGGAATACCCGTAAGTGCCCGCACAAGGTTTCTGCATGCGCCATCATTTGGAACTGTGAAATCACCACGCAAACCATGGAACTCAACATGCCAGCCACGCTCACGCAACCCTTGGACCATTCGGGCATCATAAATATAGCCACCCGTGCGTTGGTCTAGCGGACCAGGTGCCAAAACGTGGAGCCCTAACGCACTCACACCGGACCTTCAAACCGTCCCCACGCAACGTGCGATTCAGACAACCTGACGGATACGGCTGTAACTCCGCGACCGATTTCACCAAGTCCGCCGGCATGGATACTACGCACAAGTCGATCAAAGATATTTCGCGCGAGAAATTCAGTGGTTGTGTTTTGCCCAGCGAAGTTGGGGTCGTCGTCGAGATTTCGAAAGTTGAGATCCCCAAGAATAAGCTTTAACTGTTCACTAGCGAGTCCGATATCGACAACCATCCCACTGCTGTCAAGTTCTGACCGGCTAAACGTCGCGTCGACGACGTAGGTTGCACCGTGTAATTTTTGAGCCGGACCGAAATCGTCCCCACGGAAACTGTGAGCAATCATGAAATGATCACGGACGTTCACGCTATACACAACAGCTCCTCCTTGCTCGAGCTCAGGGCACGTCGTAGTGCACCAAGTGACACAACGTCTCACTAGGCCCCAAACTCAATTTAGTCATTACCGATGGCAGTTCCTCGAAAGCACTTTGCTGATTGATAAGAACATCGAGTCGCTTATCATGCAGTAACTCCAAGGCGAGCATTAGTCGAGAACTTCTCGTCCATCGGTTAAGGCGCTCGGGCGGCAGGCGGCCAACCTGACTACTCTTAATCGTCAGACGAGCTGAGTGAAACCGCTCACCAAGCGGCAACGGCACGTCTTGTGTCCCATACCAACTCGCGTCAACAATTGTGGCTTCCGCGCCAGCTACAGTTAATGAGGCACGTAACCCTTCAACTGTCCCACTCGAATGCACAACCAAATCAGCAGAAGGAAGAGCCGGAACCGCACACTGCCACGTTAAACCAAGTTTCGCCGCGATCGTCTTCCGCGTCTCCAATGGATCGACAACGATGACTTCGCAACCGGGGATATCCTGACACAATGTGGCTACAAGCAAGCCTACGACGCCAGCACCAATGACCACCACGCGATCGCCAACGCAAGGCCTCGCATCCCAAAGAATATTGACTGCCGTCTCCATATTGGCAGCAAGTACCGCGCGTCTCGAAGGAACACCTTCCGGGACACAGTGAACTGCTTCGGCCTGGACGTGATAGAGGTCCTGATGCGGGTACAAGCAGAACACCGCTTTCCCTATGAGTGAAGAAGGACCTTCTTCGACAACGCCCACACTGCTGTACCCGTATTTAACCGGCCCGGGAAACTCGCCGTCCTGGAAAGGGGCCCGCATAGATTCGTACATTGAAGGGGGCACCTCTCCTCGAAATACAAGTGACTCGGTACCACGGCTAATCCCACTAAATACTGTCCTGACAAGCACGTCACCGTCATTTATGGGATTAAGTCTGACGTGACGAATTTCTGACTGCCCCGGACTCTTGAGCCAGAACTGGCGTGCGGTATGGTGAGCAGGCATGATCGTAGGCACGCTAGTGCGATGACAGACTTAACGCAACCCGACACGTTTCCAGAACCACCCTCACACAGGTGGAAAATCATGGGCGACCTTGTCGCCGCACTAGCACTAGTAACTGTAACAGCGGTCACCATATCGTGGTCGCTTGAATTTCCGACTCGCTATCTCATAAACACCCTCGGTCTTTATCTTTTGATTGCAACGCTAGTATTAATAACCATTCCACGCACATTAGCCGGACCAGGCCTCGGATATGCAAATCGCGTCACACTTTTTCGAGCCAGCCTAATTGTGCCCATTGCCGCGATGGTAACAAACCTGGTTCCACTGACTGCTTCTGAAGCCTGGTGGGTTATCGCAGTGTCAACTATCGCCTTGATACTCGATGGTATTGATGGGCGTGTGTCGCGTTATAAGCAATGCAAGACTACCTTCGGCGCAAGGTTTGATATGGAACTCGATGCATTCTTCTTACTGGTCCTATCTCTTCTCGTATGGCAAAACGGTAAAACAGGTGCGTGGATCGCTGGGATCGGAGTTATACGATACTGCTTTTTTATCGCGGCTTTCTTCGGACCATGGCTCGGTCAAACACTCCCGGAAAGTCTTCGCCGCAAGGTCATTTGCGTGGTTCAGGGTATCGCACTACTCGTCTGTCTTGGCCCCATTGTTCCCTCGGTACTCGCAATCTTCGTTGGTGCGACCGCTCTCTTTCTCCTTGTTGTTTCATTTGGCATCGACATCTATTGGCTTGCAAATCACAAAACGACCATCCGACCTACCGATTGATGCGTTTTCAGAATCGGGCCGTCGTGCTTCTTATCGTCCTCGTTTTAATCTGCCTGCAAGGATGTAGTCCAGATTCGCATTTCTCCAACAGCAATCTCAACTTTGAAGAACTTCAACACCGGGCAAACAACGGTGATAACAATGCACTCTTTGACTTAGGCGAGCGCTACGCAAATGGACATGGTGTAGCCAGAGACAATGTTGTGGCTTACATGTGGTACGGGCTCGCGGCTGAATTGTCGACGACTGAAGAACGTTACCAAGCACAACGGATGCAATTGACCCTCGACCGAGAAATGTTTCGACACCAAATCGCCGAAGCCGAACGTCTGGCCACTCTCTGGAAACAGCAATGGCGCTAATCCGTGACATATCACCGCGGTTAAAGCAGAGATTGCTCTACTTAGCCAACCCAGCATTTGTTAAGATTTATAACTGAGCACTTCTAGAGTTCCATGGCCGATACGAAAATTCCCTCGGAAGAACCTGAGTCAAACGTCAACAATGAGCAGGACGACGACGTCACGATACCGACTGACGCATCACAAACGACTGCGACTGACACACCGACGCCGACACTCTCTAGCCTGCTACGATTTCCTCTGAAATGGCCACGATCGTCTGAAGCACGTACCATTACAACGACTATGGCAGGTGCGGCAATCCTTGCGGCCGTTCGTGCATTTACAAAAAGTCGCGACAAGAAAAGAACTGATCTCAATGTTGTTCAGGAGGCACCGGTTCCCGTGACAGCCCCAGAAAAGACGAGTAAAAAACAACAAAGCAACTCACTTGCTGATCGCCGCGAACTGCTCGAGCAAGGCGGCGGACAAAAGCGGGTTGACGCGCAACATTCTCGTGGAAAATTCACCGCCAGAGAGCGTATTACCAGAATCCTCGACCCTGGCACGTTTGAGGAACAAGGCCCGTATATCGAGCATCGACATTCCGCGTTCGGACTCGACCAACAGCGATACCCCGGCGACGGAATCGTTACCGGCTTCGGACGAATCGACGGACGCCGTGTCGCTATTTGTTCGCAAGACTTCACTGTGCTGGGTGGATCATTCTCCGAAGTACAGGCATTGAAAACAGGACGCCTCCTCGAAGCGGCAACATCTGCTGGCCTCCCGATATTGACGCTTCTGGATTCGGTCGGTGCCCGAATTCAAGAAGGCGTCTGGAGTCTGGCTGGTTTTGGTGACTTGTTTTGGCGAAACACTCAAGCAAGTGGAGTCGTCCCACAAATTAGTGTCATGCTCGGACCCTGCGCGGGGGGCGCAGTCTACTCGCCCGGATTGACCGACTTTGTCATCATGGCCCGGGGCACGAGTTACATGTTCATCACCGGCCCGGACGTGATTCGCACGGTCACAGGTGAAGAGGTGGACATCGACACCCTTGGCGGGGCTGAGACACATGCAGCCCGATCGGGCGTCGCGCACTTCGTTGCAGAAGACGAAGACGGCGCACTCGCTCTAGCGAAACATCTTCTTAGTTATCTACCGTCGAATAATGCGGACGACCCGCCGACCACCGATACAGACGAGAACGTAGCCAGTCCGAACGCGGACGCGCTTGACAACCTCATCCCTGCAAAGACCGAGGAAGCCTACGACATACGGGAAGCCATTAGATTGATGGCTGACCCGAAATCATTTTTGGAAGTCCATGCAGACTTTGCCCAGAATGCCGTTGTTGGCTTTGCCCGACTAGACGGACGGGTAGCGGGATTCATCGCAAACCAGCCATCACACCTTGCAGGCGTGCTCGACATTGACGCCTCGGATAAGATCGCCCGGTTTATTCGATTTTCGGATGCATTTAATATTCCACTTGTCACGCTGGTTGATTGCCCAGGATTCCTCCCTGGTGCAGGCCAAGAGCATCAGGGCATCATTCGACATGGAGCCAAGATCGTCTACGCGTACTCCGAAGCAACGGTCCCAAAGATTTCGATCGTCTTACGAAAAGCCTATGGTGGCGCGTACATCGTGATGAGTAGCAAAATGATTCGAACCGATGTATGTCTCGCCTGGCCAACCGCTGAAATTGCCGTTATGGGTGCTAAAGGTGCCGTAAGCATTCTGTACGCTCGGCAACTCAAAGCGACTCCGGCCGAAGACCGTGAGAGGAAACGTCAACAATTGGAAGATGAATTCCAACAGGAATTTAATTCGCCATTTGTCGCCGCCTCATCAGGTCACATCGATGACGTGATTTATCCCCGTGAAACACGGACTCGCGTTATTGCGGCACTCGACTACCTCAAGGACAAACAGCCGGTAACCCTGCCGAAAAAACACGGAAACATTCCACTCTAATGTCCTCCGCGTTACAGACTGTCATCGAAATTGCTGGCATCGGAACAACTTTACTATTCCTCGCACTCGCGGGTCTCGTAGGACTCATGTACGCCCTTACCTCACCGTGGCTTACAGAGCGACTCAGCCCATCGGCCACAACAAAAACAGCACAGAACGAGTCAGAAGAACGGGTTCTTGCAGCGGCAGAACAAGCCAAGGAAGAAGCCCTCTCCGAAGCAGATCGGCAACAAAGGGCCGTTGTCCTCGCTGTCGCTGTCGCCTGCGCCGCAGCAGAACTTCCATTAGTTCATGTCCCGGAAACCAGTTCTGCCTGGCGGCGACTCCATCAAACTCGGCGATTATCCCAACGATCTAGCCGACAAAGAGCACGGTCATGAAAAACTATCGCGTCACCATTGATGGGCGAGTCTACGATGTCGAAATCGACGACCCCCAAGCACGACCGGTCACGGCACGCCTCTCCGGAACGGCCTACTCGGTTGAGATTGAATCCGGACAAGCTCTGCCCGCTGAATCCGAGCCTAAAATTGTACCGCCGACACCTCCGGGACACACGGCGACACCAAACGAATCCAAAACAGCGAACCCCAGGCGAGAACCGGATCCTCCTTCCAATGTTTCGACACCTGAATCTGATCAAACGACTCCTCAAGGTATGACGGCGCCGATTCCAGGAGTCGTTGTTAAGGTCAGTGTTCTCCCCGGTCAAAAAGTTGAACGCGGTGATGAGTTACTCACTATTGAAGCCATGAAAATGTTTAACGTTATGCGGTCACCAAGTAGTGCCACGATAGCCACCGTTCACATTAAAGATGGCGACCGGGTGGTCCAAGGACAGCCCTTAGTCACCTTTGCGCCCTAGTCACACTCACTAGCAATGCTTTCACTGACACCAGGTATTTTGTTCATGTTCGCCGTCGGCGGCGTCTTGATCTATCTTGCAATTGGTAAAGAATACGAACCCACGTTGTTACTCCCAATCGGCTTTGGAGTTCTTCTTGGCAATTTACCGAACTCGCCTTTGAATCATGAAGGAGGAATGCTCTACATTCTGAACGAGTTCGGAATTCGAACAGAACTCTTCCCCCTCTTTATTTTTATCGGTATTGGCGCGATGATGGACTTTCGCCCGCTACTATCACAGCCCCTATTCGCATTACTCGGCGCCGCTGGCCAGCTGGGGATTTTTGCCACGTTGATCTTGGCAACGCTGCTTGGGTTTCCATTGAATCAGGCCGCGTCGATCGCAGTCATCGGCGCAATCGATGGTCCTACAAGCATCTACGTCTCTTCGCTTCTTGCACCCGAGTTGTTAGCGCCAATCG
>CAUZRA010000053.1:0-7428 GCA_963582035.1 Vicinamibacteria bacterium
AAAGAAATTGTCCCTGAATTACTTCAGGAGCGCTTTACAGCGAATGCGGTAGCGAGTGAAGTGGTCAGGTTTCTTAATGATCCTAGGGCCGCGCTTCGTACGAGTGAGATGTTGGCACAAGTGCGGGAGCAACTTGGTACTGGAGGAGTTAGTCGGCGAGTCGCTGAACGTGTGTTGGCGGTTGCGGACAGCAAGCATGCCTAGTCGACCGGGAAACCTTCTTGCGTGGTGTGCGCTAAAGATCGTTCTGACGGTGGCTATCTTCGAGCCGTCAATAGGACTCGCACAAGAAAGCGTGCGTCAAATCAATATCCGAGCGGAAAGGTTTACGTTTGAGCCTAGTGCTATTGAGGTGGTGGAAGGACAACGGGTTCGTCTGTTAGTTGAAGCTATGGACGCGCCTCACGGAATCGGTATCGCTGGTCTTGGAGTGGAAGGGGTTGCTCGTCCGGGGGCTGAACCGACGGTATTGGAATTCTTGGCCGATAGACCGGGTCGTTATCGCTTCGTTTGTACGGTGTTCTGCGGCGTGAACCACGGTGAAATGCTCGGTGAACTGACGGTTGTATCAGGATCCGAGAGTGATGACTCACGGACGCCAGACGATCAATCCGATGACCGTGCGGTGGACGTACTTGAGCCTGATTTTCACCTAGTGACGTTACCAACAACGTTACGGATTCCCCATAAACGTTTCGCGTTTCGTCTTACGCATCGGTTTTCACGTCCACTAGATTCCGGTCCCGGCTACGGAAATTTACTAGAAGACTTTTTTGGATTCGATTCGCCCGCGTTTATTGGTCTTGAACTGCGATATGGTATCGCTCCTGGCACGCAGATCACGGTGTATCGAAATAACAATCGCAATATTCAATTGTCTGGGAAATACAACTTACTTCGCTCGAACAGTGCGGATGGAGTGGGCCTTGATGCCTATGTATCTATCGAAGGCATGAATAATTTCCGGCAAGACTATTCGCCGGTGTTCGGCATGATCGTGTCAAAGCGTGTTGCTGATCGCGCGACCCTTTACGCGCAGCCGATGTGGATCGGGAATACAAACAAGTTGTTGTTGCATCCAGAGCCGAACTTTCGTTCTGATAGTAAGAATGCGCTGCTTGTCGGACTAGGTGCACGCCTCCGTATTCGTGGCTCGACGAACGTAATCGTCGAGAGCGCCCCTCGAGTCTCGGGATTTGCCAATGGCCAGCACCAACTGAGTTTCGCCATTGAAAAGGTCCTCGGTGGTCATGTATTTCAAGTGAACGTGTCGAATGGTCTCGGTAGTAGTCCTGCGCAGATTGCTGGTGGTGCGACCGGAAATGACTGGTTTATCGGGTTCAATATTGCCCGCCGGTTTTATTAGTTATTCTTTGAGACTGTTCAAATAGTTGACGATATTCCAGATGTTCTCATCGGTAATTCGACCTTGCCATGGTTCCATGTAGTAGTCCGGTGGGACCCCGTTGCGGATAGCGTTGAAGACCTCGCCGTCGAGGCACCCCTCGTAACATTCTGTATCCACGAGGTTTGGGGGCATCACGTCAGTTGGTGCTGGCCATTGGCAGTCACCGGCACGGTAAACCAAAGAGGTATTACCAACATATTGATGATCGAGAAGGGGAACAAGTGACTGCGCATCCAGAATCTCCTGAATAGTTAGGTTTTGGGCCGGCACAGTATAGTCGGTCTTTTCTAAAATCTGACATTGGAGTCCTGTTAGAATTCACGATTACTAATTAACATTCTGAATAAACTTGTTCTAGCCCCTATGTATGTGTCGAAGTCGATAAGAGTTACTGCGAGGCTTTTGGCTTTTTCGCTGCCTGGATTGTTGATGTGGACAGCAGCATTCGCGCAAACTAATGCTGGTGCGATTGGTGGCGTTGTTCATGACGGGTCAGGGGGAGTCCTTCCTGGTGCGACCGTGATAGCGACCCATGACGGCACCGGGTTTTCTGTTCAGCGGGTGACGGATGTTGACGGGCGATTTTTTCTTTCAGCGCTGCCGATCGGAAATTGGCAGGTCACAGCAGAACTACCGGGGTTTCGTCGTGCCGTTCAAGATGGTGTCACCGTGCAGATCGGGCAGACGCTTGATTTGCGACTGCGACTAGAGCTTGGGCAACTCACGGAAGAAGTGACTGTCCAGGCTACAGTGCCACTGCTGCAGAGTACCAATGCCGAGATCAGTGATGTTATAGACAACCGAGAAGTCGAACAAATTCCATTGAACGGACGTCATTTTCTCCAATTGGCTCAGCTTAGTGATGCCGTTGTGATTCCTCCTGGAGGGACTCGCGGGGCGGCATTGCAACAGGCAGGGCCTCTGCCAAACGTGGGCGGGCAACGTGCGGGGCACAATATTTATATGTTGGACGGGTTCAAGGTTACCGATGAGCTGTTCAATAATTTGGTGATCAACCCGTCTGTCGATTCGATTCAAGAGTTCAAAATTCAAAAATCGATGTACCCACCAGAATTTGGTGGAAAAGCCTCTGCGCTGATCAACGTTGCCACAAAGACCGGAACAAATGAATTTCGAGGAAGTGCGTTTGCATTTGTTCGGGATGAGCGGTTCGATGCGCACAATTTTTTTGATCCTCGTGATACACCCGTGCCACCGCTTGACCAGCGGCAATTTGGTGGGTCATTCGGAGGCCCCGTAATTTCGAACCGCACGTTTTTGTTTTTGAGTTACGAGGGACAACGAATCGATCGGGCGTTAACGAAGACATTTTCTGTGCCGACATCCGCAGTGCGGAACGGAAATTTTAACGGCTTTGAACAGCTATGTGATCCGTTGACGCGGAATCCTCAGACTGGTGTATGTGGGTCGTTTTTTGGGAACAATCAAATTCCTTCAAATCGGATCGATCCACTCGCTTCACGGTTTCTGCAGAAGGTTCCTCTGCCAACGGAGGCCGGTGAGGTTCAAAACCTTACGTCAATTGAGCAGTTGACTTCTGATGTCGATTCACTCAGCGTCCGAATCGATCATCGCTTTGGCCCGAATGATCAGATGTTTGGGCGGTTTAGTACTTTCGATGCTGGTGATGTGCAACCGTTTGGCACGAGCGTTCAACAGGAAGCTCTGATTCCAGGCTTTGGACGAACGCTTGGGACGAAGACGCGTAATTTGGGGTTGAGCTATACCCGTACCTTGGGACAGTCCATGCTCAATGAAACACGTTTTGGATGGATGGACGTTGATGGTGGCCAACGAAGCCTCAATCGTGGTGTGGATTTTTCGGGCGACGTTGGTCTCGAAGGGGTAACACGTGACCTGCGTGATATTGGATATCCACAGATAGATACAGGTGGCTTTTACAGCGCGATGGGTGACCCAGCTAGTTTTATCTATCGACGCAATACGCATTTTGAGTTGTATAACAATTTTTTCATCGACCGTGGTGCGCACAGGATGAAGTTTGGCGGTTATCTATTTCACCTGAAGTTTCGTCCGGAAAACCCTGAGAGCGCTCGCGGGCATTTCCTGTATACGGGGCAGTTTAGCGGCAACCCGTTTGCCGACTTTCTTCTCGGGTATCCAGTTCAGGCTCGCTCGGGCATTGGTGGTCGTGGAAGTGAAGATGCGCGAACTAACTGGCTGCATCTTTATGCGCAGGACGATTGGCGCATGAAAGACAACCTGACGGTTAATTTTGGATTGCGGTATGAGATTAACCAACACATGTACGATGTTGATAATCGGTTGTCTTCAATTGATTTTTCTGTTCCAGGCGCTCGTTATGTCATTGCCAGTGATGCGAACGGTAATATTTCACCTTCGGCCACCGAATTGCTTCCGTTGATTCCTATTCCTTGGGTGCCGTCATCAGAGATTGGCTGGGACCGTAGTTTGCTTCGCCCAAGCAAGAAACGTTTTGCTCCGCGTTTTGGGTTTGCTTATGTACCAGACGGAGACGGGAAAACTGTTGTGCGCGGAGGGTACGGAATCTTTCTGAACCAATGGGCATATAGCGTTCAGACGTCGTTCGCGCGCAACCTGCCGTTTTTCTATCTTAAACAGGTCGATATGCCTGTCACCCAGTTTGTACCCACGTCTAATACGAGAACCATATTGTCCTCAGATCCGACAGGTAGTGTTGGCGGATCTATTATGGACCATGACTATCAGGTTGAGTACACGCAAACGTGGAGTGGTGGTGTCCAACGAGAATTGATTCCGGGAACGATTGTTGAAGTGTTCTACATGGGGTCGTATACGCTTGGCGCCGACAACTCGACATTACATAATGTGCCTCTTCCTGGGCCGGGATCAATCAGTAGTCGTCGAGACGTACCAGCATTGTCGGGGATTCGTGCTATCCGGTTTGATGGTACATCGATCTACCATGCGGTAACTTTTAAGGCAGAGCGTCGCTTGCGGGACAATCTGGCCTTGAACACGGCGTATACGTTGTCACGCTCCCGCGATGATGCATCCAGTCCTGGCGCGACCGCCTTTGAGTCCAATGTTCCGCAGAATGTCCGCAACATTTTCCCGGGTGAGCAAGCGTTGTCAAGTTTTGATCATCGCCATCAGTTTGTGGGTAGTGGCAGCTTTGAATTCCCGTCTCTACAAGGTTCGGGTGGATGGCAAGAAGACTTATTTGGTAACTGGAGGGTTAATGGTGTGGTAACCCTCCAATCGGGTGCGCCTTTTACAGTCAATCTTGTTGAAGACCGTGCAAATATTGGCGCGGGACCGGCTCAACGACCAGATGTCGCAGGCGATCCGAATTTGCCGGCAGACCAACGTTCGCCGGACCGATGGTTCAACACAGATGCATTTTCTCTTCAGGAACCATTTACTTTTGGGACATCACCTCGGAACTCTGTTTTTGCACCGAGTTACGCGAATGTTGACATGTCGTTACAAAAAAGCTGGTATCTACGAAATGGGAGTCGGCTTGAATTTCGGTGGGAAATTTTTAACGTTTTCAACAGAGTGAACTTTGATGTGCCTAGCCGGTTTTTTGGGTCACCGAACTTCGGCCGGATTTTTGGTGCGTTGAATGCCCGAGAGATGCAGTTTGGAATGCGGTACTCGTTTTAAGGCAGATTTATTGTGACGTCTACTGATGTAAAAAGGTTCGCGCGGGAAGTCGGTTTCGACTTATGTGGTATTGCTCCAGTTGATTCATTTCCGGAACTTTTGTTTCTTGAAGATTGGCTTGATCGTGGATATGCGGGAGAGATGCGCTATATGGAACGAACGAAACGCCGTCGGAGTGACGTACGGCAAGTTCTGCCGTCAGCGCGTTCCGTGATCGCATTGGCCACGCTTTATAACACAGACCGACCGTATTCGACTGAGCAGAACAATCCGGATGAAGCAACGATTTCACGGTATGCGTGGGGAGAGGATTATCACGATATTTTGAAGCAACGAACAGAGGAGCTACTGGAGCGACTGCGAGATGCATCGAAGGAATCATTTGATGCGCGTTGCTATGTTGACACGGGACCGATTCAAGAGCGTGTCTACGCGCAGTACGCTGGATTGGGGTGGATTGGTAAGAATACCTGTCTCATTCATCCGGAGCAGGGCTCATGGTTTTTTTTGTCTGAAATTATTACGAGTTTGTCGCTCGAAGTGGATACACCTCAATTGGATCAGTGCGGTACTTGCACGTTATGTCTTGAAGCCTGCCCCACTGATGCGTTACGTGAACCGGGTGTGCTCGATTCCACCCGTTGTTTGTCCTATCTGACTATTGAATTGCGAGGTCCAATTCCGGATTTGCACCGTCCAGACCTTGAAAACCACGTATATGGTTGTGATATCTGCCAGGATGTGTGTCCGTACAATGCGGATCCGAGTACGTCGAATGATCCTGCGTGGCAGCCACGCCCCGCGTTTGATCGTCCGTCGCTCGTGTCACTATGGAATCGAGACGATGCCGATTTGGCTCAAGAACTCAGCAACAGTGCGATGTCACGAGCAGGTGTCGTTGGATTACGGCGAAATGTAGCCACTGCCCTAGGGAATACGAGTAATGCCAAGTCGGCCGAAGAGTTGAACAAGTTGCGTAATCCAAGGGAGGCATCGTACGACGATCCGACGGTGGCGGAACATGTTGCATGGGCTCAGGAACGACTTGGTAACCAGTCCAATACGTAGTAATCATGAGACAATAATCTGTATTCATTTAGATCTTTATGCCGACCTTGGAGGCTTCTCAGTCGCTTGCCCCGTCGCTTCTCGTTGCAATGCCCCAGATGCAAGATCCGAATTTTGAACGTAGTGTGATTCTTCTTTGTGAGCACAATGCGGACGCAGCGTTTGGTCTTGTCTTAAATCGTCGGACGGATACTCCGGCATCTAACGTGGCACGTCTAATGCCACCGGTATCTTCGACTTCTAGTTTTGCTGGCGAAAAAAAACAATCCGGCTTGGAGCTATGGATTGGCGGTCCTGTGGAACCTGAGCGGGGTTGGATCTTAATGAGTTCTGAGCCGGCTGATGTGGAAGCTGTTCAAGTGTGTGACGGAATTTTCCTGTCGACGTCGTCAGAGCTGTTGCGTAATTTACTTGAAGGGCCGCTCCCTCCGCGGACGCGACTATTGACTGGGTACGCTGGTTGGGACGCAGGTCAACTTGAGGCTGAGTTGGCGACTTCAGCGTGGCTTAATGCCGAGATTGACCTCAATATTATTTTTGAAACGCATCCAAATGAAATGTGGGACGCGGTTATTCGTGGGTTGGGTGCGGACCCAGCGCTGCTGAAAACAGGCGGTGCAAGTGTTCATTAGTCGTGTCGGGTCTCTCGTGTAAAAGATGTTGCAGCCTCAGCGCACGTGACTTTTCGTCGAAGGTTTCGCGCCTTTTTTACGGTTCGTACCTGTAGACAACGCCATTCCTCATTACAAAACGGATTCGTGACATTGCGGTGATATCTTCAAGTGGGTTGCCATCAACAGCGACCAGATCTGCGGTGAATCCTTGGGCGATTTGTCCTAAGGTATCTGCAAGCCCAAGCGCACGTGCTGCGCGCGAGGTTGCGGATACGATTGCATCCATGGGGTCCTGCCCACCGTCTCGTACGCGAACAATGAATTCTTCGAAATTTCGCCCGTGTGCACCTGCAACAGCATCGGTACCAAAAACAATTTGGACGTTTGGGTTCTGGATGGTTCTCGTGAACGTAATTAGTCCTCGTCGTCTGGCTTCGGCCATGAGCGCAAAGCCTTCCTCCGTATAATTTCCGATGCCGAGAAATCGGTCGCGGTACTGTTCGTAGTTGTCATACAACAAGCCAAGGTGTGAATCGAGATAAGTGCCTTGATCTGCAAGCAGTGCGATCGTCTCGTCGTCGTAGCGGTTGCCATGTTCGATAGATGTGCACCCGGCACGCGCGGCCGAACTAACAACTTCTGAGCCATACGCGTGAACGGCGACTCGAAGTCCTTGCGCAAGAC
>CAUZRA010000054.1:0-7374 GCA_963582035.1 Vicinamibacteria bacterium
GGGTCCACAAGAACTTCACTGGTCTCTAGACCGCCTTGAAAAAACAAGTAGGCAACAACCACCAAGCACAACACAACCAATCCCGTAATTAGAATCGTGGTGCGTGCCGCTAGTTGGCGATTCTCGTGCTCCACTGAGGCATCTGCATTGACATTGTCATACTTAATAATCTGCCCAACATCGTCTGGATACTTTTCGACAAATTCATCGAGAATCACATCAGGTTTAAGACCGAGAGCAATGCTGTAATTTTTTATAAACGCGCGGGTGTAGATCCCTCGCGGTAGAAATTCAAAATCAGCCTCCTCCAAAGCTTTCAACATACCGGCTGAAATCTTTGTGATGCTCGCAACATCAGTCAGTGTGAGTCCTTTTGCTTCACGCGCCGACCGGAGCTTCTCCGCTGGAGACATCTCGTCCAATGTCATGCTTTATAGACTAGCAACTCTGACACGTATTACTCGATTATTTTTAAGTCCACTGGAGACAATTCATGCTCCAATCAAATCATTGGCGCACAATTGCACACAAACTCAACAGACTTTTCACTTAGCGCTTAAGATTTTATTTATTCGAATCAAATACATAACGACATTGCTCTACCTGCCGTGTACGTTCGTCGTCGGTCAATTTGACTCCATTCATAAATAATCCAACGCCTGCGATTCCTGACGCAGCCGTCTTCGCAACATCGAGAGAGTCTCTAAATTCCAACCCTCCGATACCGATCACAGGTATATCACTCGCAGCAGCAATCTGCTTGAGACCGTGAAATCCTAATGGCGTTCTACCTGGCTTGGAGGGCGTACTCTTAACCGTACCAGCTAAGAGGTAGTCAACATACCCGCCACGACCAATTTCATTGACACCATTAACATCGTGAACCGACCGGCCGACCAGCCAATCGCTGGGCCAGTACGGTCGAACCCTCTCTATAGGTAGTGGGTCGTCTTTTAGATGAATACCATCTGCGTTAGCGGAAAGGGCAATGTCCGACCGGTCGTTCACGATAACTTTGGTAGTAAAACTGGACAGGCAATCTACTGTCATTCTTACGAGTTCTAATAAGTTTCGATCCGACAACCAAGCCTCACGTATCTGTACAATATCCACACCAGCTTTTGCCCATGCGAAAGCGAGCGAAACAACATCCCGCACAACATCCTCCGATGACTGCCCGGAACCACGGAGTATTTCTCCGCCAGTGACAAACATGACAACTGGTCGCTTCATGTCCTCCCTATGACCATGACGGAGCCGCAGGTCGACCGATGACACCAAACTCCGTGATTGCGGCAAACAAGTTAACCACGCCCAAGCCGGACACACCTCCTCGCACAGTCAAAGCCAATAAAACGGGTTCGAACACAGGCCACATTTCGAGGAATATATTTCGATCCCAATACACAGTCCATGGCGCTATCAGTAGAACAAGACCTACTTCGAGAAAATATAGTGTTAGGAGATACCGCCTAAGAAGTGTACGAGTGATAGCACTAGCCTCCTAAAGACGAGCCAATAATCTGTACAGTGTTTCGCTTCAATCAAACACTGCTACTTGCGACCAGACTCGCCTAGAGCTAGAAGCCGTGGCTCCTTATTACGTGCCCCATTATCGAACAGCCGTCTTGGTCTAAAACTCCGCCTATGCAGTTCCGAATAACCAAACATTTCCAGCGCTTCAAGGTGTGCACTAGTCGCGTACCCCTTATGTCGGTCAAACCCATACCGGCTGTCACTTTCGTGTAGCTTAACCATCAGTCGGTCTCGAGTAACCTTAGCCACTATCGAAGCCGCCGCAATCGACGCACACTTCCGATCACCACCAACAATCGCTCTCTGAGGAAATGGCAGATCGGGAACAGAAAATCCATCAACTAACGCAAAATCTGGCAGTGGGCGTAGTCCCGTCATGGCCTGTCTCATCGCTAGTAATGACGCCGTGTGAATGTTTACACGATCTATCTCCGCCGGCGAAACCTCAGACACACTCCAGTCTGAAGAGCCAACTATCTCGGCATAGAGACGCTCCCGTGCCTTGAGCGATAATAATTTTGAATCGCGAAGCCCGGGCAACATCGCCTTGGAATCTAGAATGACGGCCGCAGCAAATACTGGTCCGGCGAGACACCCTCGCCCGACCTCATCGACACCAGCAATGCGACTAAAGCCCTCTCGCCACAAGGACTTCTCTTCATTGAACTGAGCGTTTTGTCGTCTTGCCGCCATCGTGCCGGGCGGGGCAGTGAAGAGAACCTAGCAAAGGTAAACTATGTCGCCTCAAGCCCGACGTCGTCGTTCACGAAGTCTGGCCGCTTTGCCTCTAAGTTTCCGAAGAAAATACAATTTTGCGCGTCGAACCCGTGCTGAACGAACCACTTCAACTTTTTCGATCATCGGCGAATGCAAAGGAAAAATACGTTCAACTCCTTGGCCAAACGTTACCTTTCTAACTGTAAATGTCGCTCTAACCCCGCCGCGATGCTGCCCAATTACTAATCCTTCAAAAACCTGCACACGTTCTTTTTCACCTTCTCTGACCTTGACATGAACCCTGACAGTATCGCCTGTTCTAATAGTTGGTCGTTCGGTGAGCTGAGCACTTTCAATCTCTTGTATTACGTTCATACCTCAACTCCGATTCAGCGTATCCCAGATTGTAAGGCCTTAAGAATAACCTTTTCTTCCGCGTCTAGTTCTGCCACATCAAGTTGGGCCAGTAAATCAGGGCGCCTTTCTAATGTTCTTTCTAAGGCTTCTTGTTTACGCCACCTTCGTATTTCTGCATGATCACCAGACAAAAGCACCTCTGGAACGACATGGTTCTCCAACGCTTCCGGACGCGTATAGTGTGGATAATCGAGTAAATGTCGGACAAACGAATCGCCTGCGACTGAATCAGCATCACCAACCACGCCCGGAACCTGTCTCGCTACCGCATCGAGTACAACGCTGGCAGGCAATTCGCCACCGCTAACCACGTAGTCGCCTATCGACAGCTCTTCCGTCGCCACATGTAAACGCACCCGTTCGTCTACGCCTTCGTAGCGACCGCACAGCAACACAATATGCTTAAGACTACTCAGACGTTCAACAACCGCCTGCGATAGTTGACGCCCCTGCGGCGACATCAGAACGACCGACTCAGGAATGCCCCGCTCGCTCTCAATGTGTGAAACCGCACGCATAAAAGGTTCGGCCTTCAGCACCATCCCTGGTCCGCCACCGTACGACGCATCATCGACGGTGCGGTGCGAATCATCCGTAAAAGTTCGTAAATCATGTACCACGACATCCAACGCGCCAGATCTGACTCCACGACCAACCACGCCGACGCTTACGATATCTTTAACGAGCGCCGGAAAAATGGTCACGATGTCAAATCTCAACGTACCTGCCCCTTCTCGATTGTTCTTACCGGTCGTTTAGATCTAATAAGCCGACTGGTGGCTCGATGCAAATGCGCCGTGCTCTTAAGTCTATAGATACGCAAACCGCATCAACCAGTGGGACATCACAAACTTTTTCTTCTTTCACTACGATAAGTCGTTGTAATCCAGTCGGCCCCTCAATTCTAGACACAAGCCCCACTGACGTACCAGCTCGCGTAACCACCTCGCAACCAACAAGATCATGGCTATAGTACGTTCCGGCCGGTAGCCGACTCAGTGCTGATTCAGGGATACGTAATTCACAATCACGCAGTTCTTCTGCATCAGTGATGCTGTGAATGTCTTCGAAGCCAATCACTGGTCTGCCGCGCTGAAAACGCACTTCTGTGATTCGCCGTTTTATGATGTCCGTCCCGTCTTTCGTATAGACCAACTCACCGACTCGAAAGCGGGACTCTGGAAAGTCTGTCAGCGGGTTCACGACGACATGCCCTCGGCGACCATGCGACCTTGCCACGGTGCCCACACTGACCATCTCCAGCCAGTCGCTTGTTCTTGTCAACCGTGCTCACCCCCGAGTCGCGGTCTCACATTGCTCAATCATCTCGCTCGTCGTCAAAGTCAACAATTACTCGCTGTCCTTCACGATCCGCTGCTATTTCCGCAATCACGCGAACCGCAGACGCCGTGCGGCCTTGTCGGCCGATCATCTTTCCCAAATCACCAGGTCCAGTTGTCAAGGAAATTCGAACGCCATCGCGACTATCATGCTCGGCCACATCAACCGATTCTGGATTATCCACGAGGGCCTTTGCTATTGTCTCAACAACGTCGCGAGCGGCGGTCACGACCCCGCCGTCTCCACAACTTCTGTCTGTTCTGATTCGGCTACGTCAACGATCGGTTGTCTCGCCAACAAACTTCTAACTGTGTCACTTAATTGAGCACCCCGCCCGACCCAGTGCTCAATGCGTTCTCGGTCTACACGTAAAGTCTCCGGTTGCGTCTTTGGGTCGTAATGTCCGACCACTTCAAGAGCGCGCCCATCACGTGCGGAATGTGAATCAATCACTACCAGTCTATAAAACGGACTTTTTTTTGCGCCATGGCGCCGCATTCGTATTGTGACCATTGTTCTCCCTTGCTAGTCTGGTTCTAATCTTTATCTTATCGCTACAACCTTATCCCTACCTTCTGGCAAGAGACCGTATCGATGGCATCGCCGGGGGTGTAAAACGGCCCCGTTTTCGCTTACCCTTACCTCGTCCACTTCCCGAAACCACCTTCAACATCTTTCGCATCTCTCCGTACTGCTTCATTACCCGATTCACCTCTTGCACACTCGTGCCACTACCTCGAGCAACGCGCAAACGACGACTACCATTAATAATGTTTGGTTTCTGCCGCTCGCTTGGAGTCATTGAATCAATAATCGCCACTACTCGCCCCAACTGAGCTTTATCAACACCCTCAGGGGACGGTGCAAGCTTACCCAACCCTGGAATCATATTCATTACTTGGTTAAGCGGACCCATCCGTCCCAATGCCTTCACCTGATTCCGAAGATCTTCTAATGTAAAGTTGTTTCGACGCAGTCGGCCAACCATTTCAACGGCTTCGTCTGGTTCGATCGCCTGTTCTGCTCGTTCCACAAGGCTCAATACATCACCCATGCCGAGCATGCGCGAAACCAACCGATCAGCCCGAAATAATTCCAAATCTTCGAGACGCTCACCCGTCGCTGCAAATACCACCGGCACCCCAACCACCGAGACCACGGATAATGCCGCTCCGCCCCGCGCGTCACCGTCCGTTTTGCTCATCACAACGCCCGTCACCCCCATCTGAGCGTGGAATTCACCGGCACTCTTAATAGCATCTTGCCCGGTCATAGCGTCCGCTACAAAAAAGACGTCGGTCGGGTTGACTGCCGATCGAATTGCTTTTAGTTCACCCATCAGTTCTTCATCGATATGCAACCGGCCAGCAGTATCAACAAGGACAACGTCATAGCCCATTTCACGAGCATTCTTTACTGCACCAACTGCACGTGATATGGGATCGCTTATTCCATTTGCGACATGAACCCTAAGTGCCCCACTGTGACCAAGGATCGACAATTGCTCGATCGCGGCAGGGCGCCGGATATCAGTCGAAACAAGTAAAGGATGGAATCCTTTTTTCGTCAGCCATCGGCCAAGCTTTGCCGTGGTTGTTGTTTTGCCTGCACCCTGCAAGCCCACCAGTAGGACGACCCGTGGTCGATTGGCCGAATCTGTAAGTCCCTCCTGTGGCTTACCAAAGAGCGAGATCAATTCATCCCTTACAACCCCTATGAGTTGTTGCGCGGGTGTAAGGCTTTCAAGCACGTCTCGTCCCACAGCTCGATCCCGTACACGGTCAATGAACGCTTTTGTGACCTTAAAATTGACGTCAGCCTCTAACAGGGCAATGCGGATCTCACGCAACCCTCGCTCTACCACTTCTGGGCTAAGTTTCACTTCTGCCCTGAAGCTAGCGAATACCGCCTGAAATCTTGAACCAAGTGTGTCGAACATAAATTACGGGGACTATCAGTAACGGGCTTCAATAAGTCGTTCTAAACGACTCACAGGAAGACATTTATCGTAGCGCAGCGTTTCTCTTCCGGTCAATATTCCCTTAGTTCGTTTAGGAACCTACTAAATGAACAGAAAGAGAACCCTCTACCACCCAAAGAACCGACATCTCCTAATTCTGACCACTACACTGAAGATAACCGATGCCCAAGTTTCTCTTTTTTTACGCGGAGATAGTCTTTCGAAAATTCAGACGGTGGCACCTCCAGCGGCACCGACTCCAGTACCGACAGACCGTACCCTTCTAGTCCGATAAATTTTCTTGGATTATTTGTCAGAAGGCGCATTGTCCGGATACCAAGATCACCCAAAATTTGGGCCCCTATGCCGTAATCACGTTGGTCCGGTTTAAATCCAAGACGTTCATTCGCTTCAACGGTATCGAGCCCTCCGTCTTGCAATTCGTACGCTCGTATCTTATTTCCGAGTCCAATCCCTCGACCTTCCTGATTTAAATACAGCACCACACCGCGTCCCTCTTTCGCGACTCGCTCCATAGCCAGCGATAGTTGTCGCCCACAGTCACATCGAGCCGAACCAAACACATCCCCGGTCAAGCACTGCGAATGCACTCGCACTAGTACCTTTTCGCCCTCTCCCAGCTCACCACGAACGAGTGCCATATGCGTTTGTCCATCAATGAGACTCTCGTACGCGGTCACCACAAACGGTCCGTGCTCCGTTGGTAAACTCGCCGAAGCAACGCGCCTAACCAACCGATCATGGCGCATGCGGTAGTTGATCAATGCTTCGATCGTTATCATCACCAGCTTATGGTGCTCTGCAAACTTACGAAGGTCCGGAACCCGAGCCATTGTCCCATCATCGTTCATGATTTCGCATATGACCGCCGCCGGATACAAATCTGCTAGTCGAGCTAAATCGACAGATGCTTCTGTTTGCCCCGCACGAACCAAGACGCCACCATCGCGGGCTCGCAACGGCGATATATGTCCCGGCTTTGCGAAATCGTTCGACTTCGCGTTCGGATCTATTGCCGCCCTAATAGTCGCCGCGCGGTCAGCAGCCGAAATCCCAGTGGTGGTCGTTGCTTTCACATCTATCGGCACTGCAAACGCTGTCTCAAATTTCGACGTGTTTTCACTCACGATCAGCGGAATACCAAGCTCATCAAGCCGTGCCCCCGTCATAGACAGACACACCAGGCCGCGCCCATATCGCGCCATGAAATTAATGGCGTCAGGCGTCACTTTATCGGCTGCAATCGTAAGATCTCCTTCATTCTCTCGATCCTCATCATCAACAACGATGACCATTCCTCCGGCTTGAAACTGCTGAATAGCCTCTTCAACCGTCGCAAACCCTTCCTTTGCAGTTTGGCCCACTCCTAATGACGATTCTTC
>CAUZRA010000055.1:0-7347 GCA_963582035.1 Vicinamibacteria bacterium
GCGGTGAGTGGCCTTGTCGGTGTGGTCAGCGTCGATCCTCGGTTGTCGAGCACCTATTCTACGGTGTCGAGCCAGACCAAGCATCACGGTCACGGTAGTACTGAATGGCGCCGTCGTGAAACGGAATGGGCGAGCCAACGGTTGCATTTTCAAGGTTTAAAATTTTGGCCATTGGATGCACCGCCGCGAGTTCACCATTATTTTCAAATAACACGCGTGTAATGTCATACGCGAGAGCATCTTCCAGGTCCGGGTGAACGACTAAGATATTTGAGACCGCGACAACGGTAACGGCGCTTTCCATTCCAGGATAAATTGATTGTGGAATCGGCGAGTTGTGATAGACCAGCGAGCCGAATTGGTTCTGTAAATCCGAAAGAGTTTCGCCATTCGGTATTACCTTAATGGTCCGCCTTGGCGTCGAAGCGAGGTCGAGAATGGCCCCGGTCGGGATCCCACCACTAAAAAAAAAGGCATCAATTTTGCCATCCTTGACCGCGTCAACGGATTCAGCAGCACTGAGGCTTTGTTTCGTGATGTCGGTATCAGGGTTTACACCGGCGGCTTGAAGAATCCGGAATGCACTTACTTCGGTTCCACTACCAGGTGCACCGGTGGACACGACATGTCCATTTAGGTCTGCCACGGTATTGATGCCGCTATCAGTAGTTGAGATGATGTGGTTGTAGTTGTCGTACAGGACCGCAACGGCTCTCATCGGGACGTTACCGAAGGTGGCGAAAGCCCCGCGTTGATTTGCGGCATTATCAATGGAATCGGCAAGGCCAAATGCAAGATCAACAGACCGATTTGCGAGGAACTTTAGGTTGTCAACTGTACCAGCCGTGACTTCTGCCGTTGCTTCCACGCCAGGAAGGTGATCACTGATGACTTTTGCAATGCCGCCGCCATAGGGGTAATAAACGCCGCCTGTACCGCCTGTCGCGATGGATAGTCTGACAGTCAGTCCGCCGGTTTCTTGCGGGTTGCAACCAGCCACAAACAGTAGTGCGATGATGACCATCAGTGCCGGCACTGACGCTCGATTACGTAGAAAGTATGGGGGTATATCTATCTGTTTCATGGCATTGTCTCGGAATCTTCGCATCGGCGTGTTACGTTCGGATAAGCTAGCTATTCTCTGCCTGCAGCGCGTCGTCCCACCGCAATCATTTCAGGCCCCCCAATGAGAACCCGAAAACCTTCGCGGATGCGTTGTTCGACATTGTCGGCGTTAGCAGTAATCGCACACGGAAGACCAGCCGCTGTTGCTGCTCGCAAAACAGTCTGAATTGCTTCTTCTGCAGCGTTGGCGTCTCCACCGTAAGCCATTCCGAGATCGCCCGGTGCGGCCATCAGCATACTGACCCCAGGAACTTTGGCGATTTCATCTACGTTTGAAACACCAATCTTGTTTTCAATTTGAATCATGTTCAGTAATTCCCCATTCGGGTCAAGCGGCCAGACGTCAGCTTTTGCAATGTAGTCGGCACCAGAGACCCCCCAGTAACGCACTGCGTTGCCAGGTCCGGACCCACGTAGGCCTTCAGGTTCCATGTCCGGAGAGCCAAGACGCTGTGGATAACGCATAGAACGCACAAGATGCAATGCCTGTTCAGCGGTTTCGATATGTGGAGCAATGATGCCGTGGGCTCCTTGGTCAAGTGCATTCTTAATCATCCATTCGTTCATTTCTCGGCCGTTAGCTGGAATTCTTACCCAGATAGCGACGTCTGTTCCTGGTCGCCCACGACGAAGGATTTTGGCCGGGTCAAGCAAGTACTGCATATAGTGGCGCATCTCATTCATGTCGAGTGCGCCGTGTTCCATATCAAAAAAGATGTAGTCACCCTGAGACCGGGACATGTCGATCGCGCCGGCAGCTCCTGATTCAACGTTGGCAAACGATCCGAAGACGGTTTCACCATTAGCTAATAGCTCGACCACATCGAGAAGGTGCGACCCCGACTGTGCGGAGGGTCGATTTGGCGTTAGCGCGATCAATCCGACCACTAAACATACCGAGAGGCTAAGTGTGCGTGCCATAGTCATAGTCGTTCCTTTCAGGGGTGCCCGTAGCCTGAGCATTATGCTTGACGGAGGGCTCATAGTAAAAGCTCTCGGACGCATCAAGATTCCAGGATTGTCCAGAGACATTGACTCTTCGAAGACTAGTTCGGGGTGTCGTACACACGTTTGTAAGCTGCTTGGTTTGCAATGACCTCTCGCGCAAAGCGTCGTGTTTCACTATAGGGAATGCTGTCGACAAAGAAATCGTCTCGCAAGTGGCGTGTGCCAGTCCACCACTCTGCCACACGGTCTTCACCAGCGTTGTATGAGGCAATGACCGGCAATATATGACCTTCGAATAACTGAAACAGGTCTGCATTGAGGCGGGCAGAGATAGCGATGTTTACTTGTGGGTCTGCAAGTACGGTGTCATCAATACCGTTTGTCAGGATGTATCCGACACCAGCCCGTTCGGCAAGTGCTTCGGCAGTGTAGGGCATGATTTGAAGTAGTCCGATTGCTCCGACGGGTGAACGTGCTTCTGGATCAAATCTCGATTCGCGGCGCATTAACGACAAGAGTAATTCTGGATTCGCTCCGTGTTCTCCAGCAGCATCGATCACTGTTTGCCAGAAAGGTCGAGGGTAAACAAGCGTCCAAAAGTCAGGCGGTAATCCCTGCGCAGGTCTTTGAAGGTATGGTCCAAAATGGTTCACGAGAATTTTCGTCACACTGGCGTATTGGTTTCCGGCGGCAGATGCTCTGGCTGCTAGCAGTGCCAACCCTCGGTCGCCGCGGTGTTGGTCAAGTAAGCGTCTCAGATACCAGGCAGCTTCCCGAATAAGGCCAGCGCGAGCGAGAGCCAGAGCGGCTTTGTATTCGGCGCGTTGTGTCGAGGACTCGTCAATTGAAAGGCTCGGGAAGTTAATAGGGGCACTTTGCGGGATGTTGATTTCGATGGATCCGTTGAGTTCATCGAGGCGTGCGCGTGCTGTAATGCCGTAGTAGTGGTATGGGTATCTGGAAACTAGGGTTACATGTAATTTAGCTGCGGCAGTTGCGTTACCGTTTTTTTCTTGTGCTACCGCTAGCCAGTATTGTGCTGCAAGATTCAGGTCGCCAGTTGGTTGACGGTTAACTAGACCACTGAGATTGGTTCGAGCGCGTTCGTACTGACCATCCCGAAGGGCAGCGATTCCAGCGCGCCACAGCATGTCACGCTTGATGTCTGGGTTCGTTGAGGATTGGAACAGATTCCGATAGAGTGACAGTGCTTCGTCATTTATTCCGATCGCCCCAAGGTAGGCACCCAAGAGTAAGGCAGCGTCCTGGCGTTGCGATGGCGTTGCCGCATTGTCCTCATTGTTCCAAAGGTCGAGTCCTAAACGTCTGGCGCGGTCAACATCACCCATCCTGACAGCGAGTCGGAAGTCGGTTAGACGTACATTTCCGACCAGAGAGCTACGCGGGAAAGTTTCGTAGAATTGTCGCGCAGCCTCAACTGCGTCGACGTTTGTTCTCTGGGCGTAAAGTGTAGTGACGCGTTCCATGGCTCGAGTATCAGACACAGCGCTGTTGGGGTACTGGGCTGTCCATTCGTTTAGCAATTCCAGCGCGCCGACATAGTGGGAAGCGTTGCGAAGTCGTCTAACAAGTTCTCGATATTCCGCTTCGCTGAAAGGAGTCAGCTGTTCGCCTCGAGATTCTGCTAGTCGGTGAGAATTGCGTCGGGCTTCGGTAAATGTTGTCGAGCTGCGGTGTCGAAGTTGTGCCTCGCGGAGTGTCTTCAATGCAGAGGATTCGTCATTCATGGCCTCGAAGGTGCTAGCGAGACCGAGTCGAGCAGAGTCAGCTGCAGGACTGAGGGACGTCGACGCTAGTACACGACGATATGTTGCAGTGGAACGATCAAATTTGTTGGTTTGAAAATACGCGTCTGCTAAATCTAAAAGCAAGTCTCGATGTCGAACCGGGTCAGCATTTAAGAGGCCGTCAAGAATGTCCTCTGCCTGCTCAGGGGCCCCTCGATTCATAAGGCTCGTCACTAATTGTCGTCGTGCAAACGTGCGCATGAATACAGCCTGGTCGATGATCGCCCGCCAATCCTGCTCAGCATTTGACGACAGACCTACCTGCCGATTCAAAGTGGCACGGAGTATCAGGCTCTCCAGTGCCGGCGCGGCGTCGTTTTGCAGTTCTTGGTGAAGAAGTTGAAGTGCCTCACTAGGCGTCCCGTTGTTCATCAGGCTTAGAACATCGGAATGGGTAGCCGCTGGTAGTCTTAGCTCGTGAAAAGCATCGCCCTGGGCGGAGGGGTCTGCGGAGGCGACGATCAAGAAGAGGCCTACCACAGCGATAAGCCATGCACTGCTATGCAGGTAGGATCCGTTCGGCTTTGGGCCGAGAGTCATTATTAGAAAGCAGGGTACCACGTTCCACCACAATCGTGGCAGTGGTTCATTTTGAAATGACGCGCTAAACTGTGCAGTCGCATTTCCCGACCACTACCCGTATGGAGGAGTAGAGACTTTGAAGATTACGTCAGGAAAATTTATCGGAATGAAAGCGGTGTCGACAGAGGCTGGAACGATTGCTGCGGCCGCGATGGACCAACGTGGTTCACTAAAGAAAGCGCTAGGTGCAGCAACGGAGGGGGGGGCCACCGACGCAATGATGGAGGAGTTTAAGGCGATCGTTACCGAAGTCTTAACGCCCCATGCTTCAGCAATTTTGCTCGACCCTCAGTGGGGCATTGAGCCGTCGAGGAAACGGTCCTCTAATGCTGGCTTGTTGTTGGCGTATGAGGAGAGTGGGTACGACAATACACGGCCAGGGCGATTGCCTGATTTGCTTCCGCACTGGTCGGTGCAGCGCCTGAAAATTGTGGGAGCCGATTGCATTAAAGTACTTATCTATTACACACCCTACGATGTGACCGCCGTCAATGAAGAGAAGTACGCGTTTATCGAACGTATTGGCGATGAGTGTCGTTCTAATGACATCCCTTTCTTTCTCGAGTTTATTGGTTACGATGCTGAGGGTGGTGACGAGAAAGGAATCGAGTTTGCATCGAAAAAGCCGGACGTCGTTGCTGGGAGCATGGCAGAGTTTTCAAAAGATCGTTACGGCGTCGATGTGATGAAGGTTGAGGTTCCTGTCAACATGAAGTTTGTTGAAGGAACTGCTAGTTATCAGGGTGCGAAGGCGTACACCAGAGATGAAGCGCTCGGATTGTTTCGGAAGACGGCAGAAGTGGCCCAGAAGCCATTCATCTATCTTTCGGCCGGTGTCAGCAATGCTGAATTTACAGAATCACTCGAACTTGCCGGTGAATCTGGCGTCGAATTTGCAGGTGTGTTGTGTGGTCGAGCTACATGGAAAGATGGGATACCCATTTATGCCGAAAAAGGTGGGGAAGCGTTCCGTAGCTGGTTGCAAACTGACGGTGTGAAGAACATTGGCAACGTGAATGAGGCACTAGGCGGTGCGACCTCATGGTTTGGTTCCTACACCGCTGATTCTGAGACTACGTAAGTCTTTTTATTTGATTAGGTTGACCAATTTAATCGATGAGATTGAGTGGCAATTTATCACTATCGGCCGGCTGTATACGAGGCACTGTCCGCTCATGGCGTTAGACCGAAGCTAACGACACCACCGGAGTTGGTTCACGAGTTTGTCAGCGACCTGTATCGTTTTGAACTACGGAAACTCCGCCATCGCCAGGTTAATGGTGAGATTCCAAAGCACGAGTATTCGAGGTACGTCATAGAGCTTCGAAAGCAGTATCTACTGATATCGGTTCCGATACATCACTGGACTACGGCCGAGGAGATTTGAGAAATGCTTTTAACGGGGGACGCTGAAACCCACTCCGAAACGCCGTTGATAGCGTTGGGGAGTGCTTGCGTTTAGTAATTCTGAGGTCGATGGCACGCTGAACCGGACCGGACCAGTGTCAAGTTTGAAACCCTCCGCGATGTTTATTTCAGGAAGTTGACCGTAGACATCGATGAAATAGTCCAGGCGTAGAAGGTCTTTTTTATCTCCGGATTCTGTAATGCGGTCGAGTTGCTTTCTGATCCGGTCTAGAGAACCGGGAAGGCTATTTATTTCTTGTAGTTGGGAGCCCGCGTGTGTCTCTTGGGCCGTCACATTAAACCCGCTCAGGGTAACTATGCCAGCACAGGCCACGCCTAAAGACAGAATTCGCATATTGCTATGGTCGCCAGACGGTTACGTTACGTTTGTGTTGTGAGTCTGTCAAGCCAACTGAAATGGCCAGGTTCTCACTGCCAGGCTGCTAGGATTGAGTGATGATTTTACTCGTCACCGTGCTGATATTGGCCCTATTTGTGGCTGGTGTCCTGTGGCGTCTACGACTCTCAAGTCACCGCGAGGCGGTGTCGTGCCACCGGTTGAGTGCTGTTCTCGATAGAACCGAGTCGGGGTTTTCGTTTTGGGATCAATCAGGACGGCTGACCCGCTTTAATGATCGATTTCAAGAGTTTTACCCCACCGTGACATTAAACCAAGGTCTTGAGTTTGAGGACCTCGTACGTTTCACTGCGTCCCGCGCCGTCTTTCTTGTTGGCGAAGCTGAAATGGACAACTGGGTACGCGAATGGATCGACCGATTCGGACAGTCATCGCAGCAGATTTTCCGTGCACCAGATGGCCGGTGGATTGACGTACGCACTAGTTCAACAGTCGGAGGCGAGACGCTATTGATGTACACCGACGTGACCACAAACCATACTGCTGCTGTAGTAGACACGACACGTGATATCCGTGCAGCTGAGCAATATGCAAGTCTGGAAATGTTGCGTGGAGCAATTACGATCGGTCGATCGTCTGAGTCGTTTCATGAGGCGTGTCGAGAAATGTTAGAACTGGTGGGTCGATGGGGAAGGTGGCACGCTGGCACGGTGTATCTCGCTGTCTCATCGCGCGAGGATGCGTTTACCTCGACGGGTCTGTGGTTTCAATCGGAGGAGGTTGTATGGTCGGCTGATGTGCCAAGAGGTATTGATGCTTGTGCTGACGTTCCTGACGATGTGATGCGTCAGGCCTGTTCCTCTCGTTTTCCGGTTTGGGTTGGAAACCTTAATGTGGATCCCCGCTTATCTGACGCTCGACGGACTGCACTCGATCACGTCCGGTCTCTCTGCGCTATTCCCGTTGTGTCGAAAAATCGCGTCGTCGCTGTCGTGGAATGGTTTGTGCAAGTTCCCGTTCCTCGAGACGAGAACAGAGAAGTGCTGATGTTTGATGCGGTCGGGCAACTTGCTGCTGTGTTTGAACGGGAAGAGACTGCTAAAGATTGTTGAGGCAAAT
>CAUZRA010000056.1:0-7228 GCA_963582035.1 Vicinamibacteria bacterium
TATTGTTCCGTACTCAGTCTCGATAAAGGCATGTGGCGAGACTTGCGGATTGATGAGGTCCGTCGCACCATAGTCAACCCGACGAAGCCCTTGAGGCGAACTAGGACCATCAAAAGGACCCTCTGGTAAAAGCCGCTCAAGATGTTCCGCAGCCCGCAGACGAATTGCCCACTCCGGATCCTTGAGGCCTGCTCTGAGAGTGTCATGAACGACCTCGATACCGTAATTAGTCAATGCGTCCATTACGGCAGCCCGAACTACATAGGAAGAATCAGGAGCAGCGTTACCGACCGCTTCAATAAGTATTTTTTCAGCACCGACGCTTGATAGCTTTCCTAGCAGACTTGCTGCAGTCTTACGAACACCCAAATCAGACGATCGGAGATATTCTTTGAGAATCTCGGCAGAATCGGGTTCATCTACTGCAACCAATGATTTGAGCACTTCCGGAATAACCCGTTGGTCCCCGTCGTTAAGCATGACTGTCAGTCGATAACGCGCCGCCTCTGGTCGAACCCAGCGAAGCCCTTCGGCAAGGGCAGAACGAACACGCCAGTCGGGATCAGGCCCCAAGGCTGATAACACGAACATAAAGGATTCCGGATCGGTATGCGCGAGTGCACGCAGCGCCGCGGCGCGAAGCGGTGGCCACGGGTGAGCAAGCAATTCTGTAAACACTTCAACCGAAGCAGCGCTGGTATGACGAGTTAATGCCTCAACAACTTCCAACCGAAGTCGTCTATCAAGCGAACGGATACGCACGAACTTGTCGAGGACAGTAGCCGCCTCAGGCAGAGTCATTTTCCCTAGCGCCTGAATTGCACTCACGATGACGGGGCGGTCTCGTCGGTCAAAATCGAGCAAATCGGTCAACGGCGCAATAGCGCGAACATCGTCTAAAACACCAAGCGCCTGCGCTGCAATAGAAACGCCAACACTTCCCTGGACCCCAGTCAGTGTCGCTAAGGCCGGCAGAGCACGGGGATCCTCTGTACGACCAAGCGCGTAAGCCACTGGCCACCACCATAAGATGGGCTGGCCACCGTCATCGATTACCGCTTCAGCCAGCGGGTCAAAAGCTTTGAGTTCACCCAGTGCATAAATTCCCAGTCGAAAAGCCTCGACCTCATCGGCTTGAGGGTAAGAAACATCTTCGGGGTCAACCTCAAACGCAGACGTGACGTAACTCTTGACCATTCTCCCTATTGCAGCAGCGGCCTCCGAAGCCCCAATCTGTGAAAGAGCCTGTGCTGCACGGCCCTGAACTATCGGCGAAACATCGTCTAACGCAGAAAGTAAAGGCTCTTTTGCCAATGAATCGCCGATCAATCCAAGACCAAACGCCGCCATCTGACGAACTTCCGGTTCAGAATCATTCAACAGTGACGACAGTGTCTCCACACCTCCAGATACCCCAATACGCCCTAAAGCAAGTGCAGCACGTCGTCTAACAGACGGCGAACCCTCTGTCGCAAGAAGAACAAGGTCTGGTCGGAGTACAGGTTCCAGAGGTTCAATAACGGTATCGTCAGTAGGAATCTGATTATCAGGCAAAACTGACTCAGTAATCGGATCTGCTAGCTTCCGTTGATCTTCCAGTCGCAAGATCCAAGATATCTGGTCATCGATCGATGGCGCTACTGGCACTGCAATCGGCGGAACAGACGTGCTGCAGCTGCTTAGACTAACCACTAAAAAAATCCTCAGCAGCAGTAATCGACCGTAACGAGACACAGCGATAGTCATGGATGGCGCCATGATAGCAGGTGGATTTTTGACTATACTCGGCGCATCGTGGATTTTCGTTACATCGCGGTCGAGGGCCCGATCGCCGCAGGAAAATTCGCTCTCACTCAAAAACTCGCCGCAAGATTGGCCGCGAGCGTCATCCTTGACGAGACTGAGAATCCTTTCCTTCCAGACTTTTACGCCGGACAGGCTGGAGCAGCTTTTCAAGCTCAACTGTTCTCCTTACTTGGTCGTCATCGTCAACAAACCGCTCTGAGACAAGCGAACCTCTTTGCGCAATTAACAATTTCAGACTATCTCTTTGACAAAGACAAAATATACGCGTACCTGAACTTAGACGACAATGAACTTTTCATCTACCAAAAGCTCTTTGATCTTCTTTCGCAAGACGTCGTCGCACCAGATGTCGTTGTATATCTACAAACACCAACTGATGTACTCAGACACAGGGCTCAAGCTAGTTCGACCCCTAATGAACTTACACCCGACGATGCTTACCTAAGCGAACTTAATGAAGCCTATAATCACTTCTTCTTCCATTACAGTGCAACACCATTGCTAGTTGTTGAAACCTCTGACTTCGACCTTGAATGGGGCGAGAAAGCTGTCGATGACCTTATTAAACAGCTAAGCACGATAGGGCAAGGCACCCGCTACTATGTCCCTCGAACATCAGGCCAGTAGCCGTACCCTTTCACCAGTGTAATAACTTTCCTTTATGTTAATTCCCACTCAAGACCCGATTGCATATCTTTTTAGTCTTGAGCAGTTCGGCATCAAACTTGGCTTAACGACCATACGACACCTTGTGACCTCACTAGGGTCTCCTGACCGGACATTTCACACAATCCTCGTAGCCGGCACGAACGGGAAAGGTTCCGTCGCGGCAATGATTGAACACGGGCTTCGCGCAAGTGGGCTTCGAGTTGGTTTATTCACTTCTCCGCACTTAGTCGACATCAATGAACGCTTCATGCTTAACGGTAAGTGTATTGATACGACAACCCTTACGGACGGAGCACAACGGATTCGGGAAACTATTGAGACATCGGTTCGCAACGGCGATCTCAAATACCATCCAACATTTTTCGAAGCTACAACAGCCTTAGCATTCCTACTATTCGAGCAGGCTTCTGTAGACGTCGCAGTTGTCGAAGTTGGAATGGGTGGTCGATTCGATGCTACAAATATGGTGACGCCTATCGGAATCGCCATTCCATCCATTGATATCGATCACCAACAATTCCTTGGTGACACACTTGCACAGATCGCATTCGAAAAGGCAGGCGTAATCAAACCAAACAGCCTTGTTGTAACGGCCGAAGACAAGCAACAACCGCTTGAGGTACTATGTTCCACAGCAGCCAAACAAAATGCACGCCTAATCCAAGCAAACATCGACGTCGAAGTAGTGTCCCATACGAATGATGGAATTACGTTCATCGAACAAATAGTGACCCCTCACCGGCGCTATGGTCCCTTGCAATTATCACTACGCGGCCACCATCAAATTAACAACGCTGTAGTCGCCATCCGCTTACTGGAAGAGTTGTCAGTTTCCAGGTTAGAGATACCTACTAAAGCAATTATTGATGCCGTAACTGATGTGCGATGGCCAGGTCGTCTTGAACTCGTTAACGTTTCATCAAAACGAAAGGTGCTGCTCGATCCTGCACATAACGTTGCGGCGGCGGCCAAACTCGGTGCCTACATCAACCAGTGGCGCCCTCAAGGTTTACCCTTCGTATTCAGTACTCTTCGTGACAAAGACGTCCCGGGTATCCTGCGGGCTCTGGACAAAGTGATAACGCACATTGTCTGTACAACGATCGACAACCCTCGAGCCCAATCGCTCGATGAATTGACTCGAACAGTCAGCGCAATCAAACCCGATGTCCCTCTCGATGCTATCGAAAACCCTACAAAAGCTCTCGATTTGTGTTGGAATAAAGGACCTTTAGCGGTCGTAACGGGGTCGGTCTTCCTGGTAGGGGCTGTGAGAAAAAATCTTGCTTTCGGCGACCAAGATAGCGACACTACTTTTGCACGGATGTATAATTAAGTTGTCTTCAGGGCGAATTTATTCCCACACCGGATGCGTGCTTGTCTCTTAGCTCTGCTGGCAGTCTCGCTCTTTCCTGCAACTGCCTATGCACAAGGATTCCCGAGTCTCCCATTCGACTCGAGGCAATTTCGAATTGACCAATTAACGGAAAGTCACCTTCGCCTGAGCGACGAAGTTGAGATTGATGGTGAAACTTTCCAGTTCTATGCTGATCAAGTCGATATTTACGTCAATGAAACAGAAGAACCAACGGATGATGTTACTTTTTTGCTGGTTGCGACTGGAAATGTCGTTTTCGTTTCAATAGATACACGCATCGCCGCTGAGCTAGTCGAGTTTCAGACCGCTGACCAAACTGCCGTCTTTCACCATGCGAATGGATCAATCAACATGGGGGACGAAGTCGACCGCAGCATGTTTGGAACCCAAGAACCGGACTTACTTTTTTATGGTGAAAAAATAGAACGGGTTGGACCACGAACCTACCGGCTCACTAAAGGCGCGTTTACGAGTTGTGTCCAGCCAACTCCACGCTGGGAAGTAACCGCCACGACCCTGACCATCAACCTCGATGAATACATATTGCTTCAAAACTCGTTGATCAAAGTAAAAAATGTGCCAGTGTTCTATTTTCCTGCGATGTATTACCCAATTCAGCCCGACGGTCGTGCAACCGGATTTTTGATGCCTACGTACGGAGCCTCGACGTATCGTGGTACGAGTCTCAGTAATGCTTTTTTCTGGGCACCTACTCAGTATCAGGATGCGACAGTTTTTCACGACTGGTTTGCTTCAACGGGTTCAGGCTTCGGCTCCGAGTACCGATTTACTCGAGGAGGAGGTTCGCAAGGACAAGTTCGGAGCTACTTTCTTAATGAGCGTGAAACTGAGATATCTTCTGGGGGCGGCACGAGTGTTTTACCTGCAAGACAAAGCTTCGATTTGAGAGGTCTTGCTACCCAACGAATCGGTGACGTGTGGACGGCTCGAGGGCAAATCAACTACTTCTCAGATATTACCGTTCAACAAACATATAACTACAACATCTTCGAGGCATCAAACCGGAATCGGAGTTTTTCTGGAAACCTCACCGGCAGACTGGGTCAATATCAACTGAGTAGCACCTACGACGTGAATGAAACATTTTTCGGGGACACCCAATCAACACTTAACGGTGGTGGCCCTCGCCTCGGCCTTGCACAAGGAAAGACCGAGATACCGGGCACGTCGATGTACTACTCGTTAAACGCGGAATACGTGCATCTGCTTCGCGTATCAAGGTTTTTCCGTGACGAAGGCGATGTCAATCTCGATTCAGGACTGAATCGAATGGACATAAATCCAACTCTCCAAATTCCATTTACTAAATGGCCGTTTCTAAAATTCGATTCAAGTGTGCAATGGCGAGGTACTTACTGGGACGAAAGTTTGGATGTCTTTTCTCAATCCATGGAGCAAATTGATACCGGTGTTGGCCGGTCATTCATAGAACTGGCTACTCGGGTAACAGGTCCTTCATTCAACAAGATCTGGGACACACCAACCAGCGGCTATTCGGAACGAATGAAGCATCTGATCGAACCCTGGGTAGCGCTCCGCCGAACAACGGCCATTGATAATTTCGATCAGATCGTCCGCCTTGAAGGAATTGATTCGATTGTTGGAAATGTCTCACAAGTCACACTCGGACTCGACAATCGAATCTATGCCAAAGTTTTTGAAGGCGGAGCCGAATCCGTGTCACGCGAGATTCTTTCGGTTTCGCTGACGCAAAGCTACTACACCGATGCAAACGCGGCCGAATTTGATCGTAGCTTTCGTACAAGTTTCAATCGGACGCCACCCACTAACTTCTCACCAGTCTCACTTCTAGTACGAACCCAACCGACACGACAAACCGGGGCTACACTCCGCGCGGAATTTGATTCCACTCACAGGGCATTACGAACCATAGCCGCGGAAGGTAGCTACGAGTATCGAGGCTTCATCGAAACGACGAACGGATGGAGTCAACGCCGCTTCATTGACGGGTTACCGGGGTTCAATGACCCTTCTCGGCTCGACCATTACCTGAATTCCTATACGGCTGTCCGCACACAGGACAACAAGTTTGGGGGACTCTACACGTTTAACTACGATGTTATGCGCGGTAGACACCTACTCCAGCAGATACGCGTGTACTACAACGCACAATGCTGTGGGATTAGCGTTGAATATCAAGTCTTTAACTTCGAAGGACTTGGTAGTCGGGCACCCATTCCACGGGATCGTCGATTCAATGTCTCTTTTACATTGGCTGGCCTAGGGACATTCGCGAACGTTTTTGGGGCATTTGGTGGTGGTGGTGGTGGTAGTGGCGGGTTCGGGGGGGGCGGAGGCGGCGGAGGCTACGGCTACTAGTGCCACGAACCATCCTAGTCACAGGTGCAGCCGGATTTGTTGGTACCCATCTCTTGGAATCACTTCTATCTGAAACACCAACACCACGCGTCATCGGATGGAAGCGGCCGCATCCAAATACGGATGAAGCCTCGCACAGAGTGAGGAAAGACGCTTCCATCGAATGGCATGACATCGACCTTCTTGAAAGCAAGGACGTAATCAATGCCATTACCGAGGTTCGACCGACGGAAGTTTTTCACTGTGCAGGCATAGCGAGCGTGGCCGATTCCCCTGAAAATACTGCACGGACACTGGCAGTTAATGTCCTCGGAACCCGTCACCTCATGCAAGGACTCAAGCAACTGAATACAAACAGTCGAGTATTAGTGCCAGGTTCTGCGACCGTCTACCGTCCCAAACTCGGACCACTAAACGAACATGACAGGGTCGGGCCGATCAACCCCTACGGCCTGAGCAAACTGGCACAGGAAATACAAAGCCAGCGATTTGTCTCCGACAAGCAGCAGATTGTAATTACTAGATCTTTCACCCATATTGGACCTGGGCAGTCTGTAGCGTACGCCGCTTCAAATTTCGCACATCAGATCGCTTCCATCGAAGTCGGGAAAATAAAACCAGTCATCCACGTCGGTCGACTGGATGCGAAGCGAGACATCATGGATGTACGTGACACCGTAATGGCGTACCGAGCATTAATGTCTGCGTCGTCAATAGCTGGCATCTACAATGTCTGCTCGGGGCAGACCTACCAAATGCAAGACATCGTTATAAAACTAATCAGCCTCGCAAACGTGCCAATTCAGACGCAGCTTGACCACAAGCGCGTTCGAGCCAACGATTACCCGGAACTCAGTGGTGACAGGACAAAAATTACTGAGGCTGTCGGTTGGGCGCCAAAGACCAAGCTCGAGCAAACGCTCACCGACCTTCTTAATTATTGGCGTTCACGCATGTAGCGAAACAACCTCGTTTCAAAGCGATTGAATGACTATTGGTTCTGTTCACATGGAC